>NZ_JAFMPL010000140.1:0-16756 GCF_019038455.1 Nocardia noduli | reverse complement strand
GTGCGGCGGGGCGTGGGATCTTCTTGACGGCGGCGAGTTGTCCGGCGGTGATGATCAGCTGGTCGGTCTGGGTCCGTTCGTTGTGAGAGAACGGGGTTGGGGGCTGGGTCGGGTACCAGCTCACGCGTGATCCCCGGCCACCGTGGTACTCGCCCGCGCATCGGCACACACATTCCCAGACCGGGATTTTCGCGTTCTTGCATCGGTCGGTGCAGGCGCTGGTGGGGACGAACTCCACTCGCATCTCGGCGGCGTCGTAGGCGTAGGCGAGTTCACCGGTCAGGGTGAGCATGTGTCTGGCGCTGAGCTCCCAGGCGGTGACGCCGTCGCGTTGCACCGGCGATAGTCGCACGCGGGTCCCCAGGACTTGCCGAAGCCACCTCTCGGCGACGTCTTGGTCCTCGGGCAGATGCGCGTACAGCGTGGGCTTGTTCTTCTTGGTCTCGGGCACGATCGCTCGTTCCACCCAGGCACGGGCCGACATCGATGTTCCCCCTTCGGGTTTGGTTGGATGTCGAGCCAGTGTGGCGGCCGGTACCGACAGTATCGGCGCTGATCATGACGGTAGCCGTGACAGTGTCACGGCTACCGTCATGATCGAAGAACTATTTTTCGCGGACCCGTCGTCGATGTGCGCGTTGGCGACAGGCGGCCGAGCAGTGCCGGGCATCGGCGCGCAGGTTCGCGCCACCGGGATCGATTCCTCGACCGCACCCCAGACAACGGATCTCGACCACGCACAGTTGCTCGGCTGCCGCGGCGGCGCGTTGACGTGCACGGTAGGCGCGAGCGACGCACGCGGGCGTGCAGTAGACCCGGCGCGGATGAGCGTCGCGGGGAAGAAGTTCCCGACAACGAAGACATCGGCGAGCGGGAGGGCGGCGGCCCATACCCACTATTGTTCGCCGATATTGCTGCCGCCGTGCGAGATTGGGCCGGTTCCCGATCCGGTGCTACCGGTCCACGGAGCGGTAGACCCGGTGAATCCCGGGTCAGCGACCGGTCACCGACGCAACGGTCCGAACGCCCACGGTCGCTCCATGATGCCAAGAAGGTGACAGTCCGCGGACGCGTTCACTCTAGGATCTGCTGTGCGGCACAGTATTTGTCGCACCGGAGGACCGCTGAAGGGGATGTAGTGGTCGAAAGGGTGAGTCCGGGTCCGGGTGGGGATGGGCGGTCGATGTTGATGGTGGTCGATGTCCAGAACGGGTTCGTCGTGCCGTCGTCGCGGCCGGTGGTCATGGTGGTTGTCGATCTGGTTCAGCGTTGGCTGGCTCTGGGAGCTCCGGTCGTGTTGACCCGGTACCGCAACCATCCAGGATCGCCGTTCGTGCGGCTGGTGGATTGGCACGGTATGCACACCAGTCCCGATATCGACCTGGTCGCCGAACTCGCCCCGTTCGCCGCCGAGCCGGGCGTGTACGTCGTGGACAAGACCACCTCTACCGGGCTCACCGACGATGTACGCCGGGTCATCGCCACCGAGCGGGTCGAGCACCTGTACATCTGCGGAATCGCCACCGACGCCTGCGTCTTCGCGACCGCCTTGGACGCTTCGACAGTGGCCTGGTTCCCTGTGTGATCACCGATGGATGCGCCTGCAACAGCAGCAGCCGCCCACCACACAAGGTCCACCGCGACGCATTGGACAAACTCGCGCACCTCATCGGTGTCGGCCAGCTCATCGATTCCGACCGAGCCCACTCTCACGCGGCCACGAAACCGGGCAGATAGTCGGCAGTCACCGCCGATGCGTGCGACAGCTTTCCTCGGGACCGCCCTCTCGTTCGTGGAGCACCGTGCCATCCCGGAGCTCGGAACGGGATACGGTCAGGAGATGTCGCTATACCGAGGTGCCCAGTCAGCGATGGAGGGTCCCAGTCGGGCGGGAAGATGATCGTTGTGCCATTGCTGCGCAGGCGCCAGCATTTGTGATTCGAACAGCGCCACCGCGCTTTCGGTCATGAGGACAGCACTCATGAGCAGATCGGCCACCAACCCGAATTGTTCGTCCTGGTTGCGCAGGATGCCGAGTGTCCAGTTGTAGCCGTGGGTGTAGCTCGAGCCGATGGAATACCACGCCTTGGTCATCGCCTCGAACGGCCGTCCCTTGAGCAGCTCACTCTCGTGTACAGGCGGGTTGGCGTCGATCCACGCGGCACCAGCGAGGGTCATCGCCGTGAAACCAGGCGCCGAGGTGCCCTTGGCCGCCGATTCCGCGGCCGCGATCGCTTGTTTCAGTTTCTCCTCGGACGCGGCGAATCCATCCACGTTGCGCCCCTCGGCGGCGTCCACGTCGCGATTCTGTCTCGTCCATTTGTGCATCTCGCCGAGCTCTTTCACCGCCTCGGCTGCGCATCGGAGTCGTCGGGTCTCCCGGCTCGGGTCGCCGATAAGCCAGATTGTGCGGGCGGCGGCTTCCATCGCAGATCGACACAGCACCATGACCGACGAGGGCCATGACCGTGACGCCGGCGGCGGCGGAACGGCTCCGTTGAACCAGTCCGAGATGAGCACGTCGACCGCTGCCAGATGTTCGGCTGCCTGGGACACGGGAAACCGGGAGTAGTGGGCCACGGGGCGGGATGTCCCGATCCCCTGGAGGAAGTCCTCGTCGTCGAGTTGCAACGAGGTTCCCGGGGCAGGATCTGTCAACGACACCGCCCACTGCCTGAACTCGGCGCCGCGCGCGGCGCGCTCGATGATCCGCCCGTGCACGGGTGGCCGCAACAGCGTGGCGGCAAGATTCTGTATATCCCGGATGTCCATCCCGCGATCATGCATCCTCCCGCGTAGAGGTGAGCCTGCGGGTGTACGCCGAGGTCTGACGGTCGCGCAGTTGACGCTCGCCACGACGGCGGCAGTCACCTAACCGTCGCAAGACAACGGCTGCAACCGATGAAGCGTGTTCATTGTGTGCGATCGTGCTGCGAAAATGATGGGCATGGCAGCGATCTGGCGGAATCGGGAACTCGAGGTGATTGTCGGTGGTCCACTGGCTCAGGGGGGATTGACCGCAGGCGGGATCGCCGAGCTTGTCGGGGCGGTGCGTGCGGAGTCGGAGTTCGTCGAGTACAAGGATAAGGGCGATCTCTGGAAGAACAACGAATTCAAAGGGTTCAGCGCGAAGCAGGAGCGCGCCAAGGATATCTGCGCGCCAGCCAACACCCGGGGCGCGATACTGATCTACGGGGTCACCGACAACCGTGATGACGCGGTGTCCGATCGACTCAAGCCGTTCACGGATTTCGACGGCGATGCCGATCAGTTCATCGAACAGTTCAAGAAGGATGTTCGGCAGTTCGCGACCCCGATCCCGCTGTTCGACATGTTCGCTGTCGACGCCGATCCGGGGTACTACCTGGTAGCGGTCGTCCCGCCGAGCATCCGCAAGCCCCACGCGGTGAAGGGCTCGACCGACGATCGCCCGCTGTATTACTTCCAGCGAGCCACCGGGGAATCCCATGTCAGGGCCATGGCTGAACACGAGATCGCTGAGCTCTATGCTGCCCGCCAGCACAGCTCGAGCGCGCGCCGCGAACAGCTCGAGACCGCGTGGACAACGGGTGTCGAACAAATCGGCGGCCCGAGTCATTTTGTCGCCGCGGCGATCATGCCCGACGCACCTGCCGACGGATTGCTCACACGCACCACCCGGGAGGAGATCATCGAGTGGGAACGCGGCAATCGTTTCCCCGATTCGATACTGCATAGTGCACACACCAGAGCGAGACGGCCGATCGCGAATCAGGGCAGGCTGGAATACCGGTCGGTCAGCTCACAGAACGACCTGCCGCAGAACAGCTACCGAGAGCTTTATGTCGACGGCACCGCTTTCGCCGCGGTCGAGATCCCGAATCCTGATGAGTCCACCGTTCCCTTGGCAGTCGACATACATTTCTTCGTCGATGCGTGCTGGACAGTGCTCAGCCACAGCCTGCTCCACGCCACATCACGTGTCGGCGCCTACGGCAATGCCACCATCCGCCTCGGGCTGCTCGATGGAGCGTCCCCCGAAGGCCGCTTCGGCCCTGCCGGTGTGAGGTTGGAAGGTCTCGATCTCAGGTCCGGGCCTTCCCGACGAGTGGACGGACTCATCCACGCCGACCAGGTCGTGCATCTCGATGATGTCGCCTCTGCCACTGAACGACTTCGCATCGCTCACACCGTGATATCGCCCGTCATCCAACGCTTCGGCTACGTCGAGCCCCATTTCATAACCGATACCGGCGCCATACGGCATGTTGCCGTGCGGAACTCGCTGGAACACATGGTGTCGGAATGGGCGCAGCACAACGACGTCGAATTCGACCGAGAATCATGGTGGTTGGACGAATAGCCACATCTATCGCGGGCCTGCGTTGCTCGTGACGCGGGTTGACTATTGTCTGCGCTGTGTTCGACATCGCTGATCGCAGCTCCGACTACGTCTTGCGCTGGCCACGGGACCTTTTCGTCCTGGAAGCGAAGGCGCTGCTGGCCACAGCCCCGTCGACGAGCGTCAAGAGCGCGGCGTGGACGGGTGAGGTCAGTTTTCTGCTGTCCGAAGCTTTCGCCTCAGAGACGCCGGAGCAGGACTTCGGAGAGGTCGAGTCGGGGTGGTCGTCATCGCCAGCGGTCCCAGCGGACGACCCGTGGGAGACGCCTTCTTCCAGAAGTCGGAAGTCGGTTTTTCCTGAGCGGGAGTTCCTCGAAGAGCTTGTCGCTGCGGCGTCAACGCTGCCTGAGCAGCACGCGCCCCGGGCGTACTACTCCAAACGGATAGCGACCCCGGTGACCATCGACCAGCCGGAGCGGGATATCGACTCGGCGCAACGCGAGTGGCTCGCTGCGATCTACGAGTTCCAGCACCGCGGATACCTGCAAAAGGCGGCGCCGGACGCGTGCGTAGACGACGACTTCGCCGGAGCCAATCCTGATGACGCCCTCGACGCCCTGATCGCCGACCGGATCGGTAGTCGAGGGTTGTGGTCACCGCAGCCCTCGAACTGGGATGAGATGACGTTCTTCGACCTCATCGAGATCTTTCACGACCTCGTGGCGAGGCCACGACGACGCCACTTTCACAACTTCGATGGTTGCGGCTGGCACTATTCGGTGTTCACCCCACGGCCCGCCCAGATCCTCTACAGATGGACCATCAACCGCATTCTTGCCCGCAACGGCGTCGAACTGCGCCTGGCCGAAAGCGGAGAGGACGTCGGGCGGTTGGTCGCGGATGCCAACGATGCACGCTCGGATCTGATCGAGGCCGCCTTGGCTGCCCCTGATCCAACCCGTAGGGATTCCGTCGCTCACGCCGTCGCGCTCTTCCGCAGCCGCGGCGCCACGATCGATGAGAAGCGCAGCGCCTGCGTAACTCTGGCCGGCCTGCTCGAAGAACGCCGTGGTCTGCTGAAAAAGGAGCTGTTCAGCACCGACGAGGGGGATTTGTTCCTGGTCGCGAACAAGTTCGGCATTCGACACCGCAACGCCAGCCAGAAGAAGGACTACGACGCCGCCTATTTGGACTGGATCTTCTGGTGGTACCTGGCGACGAATGAACTGACCGACAGACTCCTGGCCCGACAGGCGAACGCCTCATCGCTCGGGAAATAGCGTCACCGTCCCGCCCCAGCGTCACCGGACGGGCTCCGTGGGCGGCGAGAATATGGGCCGAGTCAGACAAGAACGAGTCTGCGACGGCCTGAACCTGTTCGTGTGCAATCGCTTTCACGTACCGTTGAGCGTGGCAGTCGTTCATGCCGATACGAGGGGGATCGATGCACAGCCTGGAGCAGCGCTACACCATACTCACCGCCACCGCCCGCAAACTCGGCCACGATCCCGACCCCGAGCAGTTGCAGCGGCTACGCACCGAACTCGATGAACTCGACCGCGCACTAGATGATGTACCTGCGGGCGAGCGACGCTACCGACTGAGTCTGGCCAGCCGCGCGGCCAACTCGTGCCTGACCGAAGCTGCCGACCGCGCTCGGGGCGTGCGTCGCGCTGCCGCCGCCACTGTCGAGCGCGAGTCGAACGACGCCCGCCATCCCACCGTGCTCAGCCCACGAAGCGCCTTGGCCGACTGGAAGCCCGGTAAACCTCGCGACCGTGGCATGGAACGATAGCGACACCCGTACGCGCAGTGAATGGAACGCCATCGCCGCGGTATAGGACTACGGCGATCCCCTGACCTATCCCGACAGCCGACGCAAAACAAGCCCCGATCGACCATCGAACCGTACGGCGAGCGGACACGAAGGGCCGGGGAAAATCACGGAGTCCGATCCCTCCCGCGTCGGTCGTTCCCGCAGGCTGTCAGGCACGGGCTGATCTGGACTCGCCCGGCGGTAGCCTCCCCTGGGTGGCAGCTATACCTCTCCGGAGCCTGATCGGCGACCTCGATCCGAAAGCGTGCAAGGTTCACTGCGCGGTCTCGAACGGCATAAACCACCCGATCGACGTCCTCGCTCGATCCTGGGACGAGTGGTTGGGGTGGAACAGGTTTCGCGGCAACCGCGACGACTTCAACCGCCAGTACATATTCTCCCTCGCCCGAGACAGAAGTCGGACGACCCACTGGCTGTTCGGCGGCGTATTCGAGGTCGTCGGGCGTCGCCCGATTCCGGGGGAGGGCTCCTACGACATCGAATTGCGAGACGACCTGATGGGCCCGTTCATCAAGCGCCTGGTCGTCGCGTTCAAACCTACCGGACGCAACGTCCGATTGAACATGGAGACCCATCTGGACCAGATGGAGGTCGCCTCCATTCTCGCGCTGCCCTACGCCGCTGAGCCCTTTCCCGGCCACGACCAGATCAACCACACCCTCGGTGTGCTGAAGAACGCCGTCGAACAGGACTGGCACGACTGGCGTGGGGCGCTCCAGCACATGAAAGGCGTCTACGTCATCCGCGACGAGGTGACCGGCAAGGCCTACGTCGGCTCGGCGTACGGAGACACCGGGATCTGGGCCCGCTTGCGCGAATACGTCGACTCACTACACGGCGGAAACGTCGAACTGCGCGCATTGGTCGGCGAACACGGCGCGGACTACGCACGCACGAATCTACGGTTCGCTCTGCTCGAGTTCTGGTCGATGCGGACCGCGGACGAGCACGTACTCGCACGCGAAAGCTATTGGAAAGACGTGCTGTTGACACGAAAATTCGGCCACAACAGGAACTAGGGGCGTGTACTCGCGGTGGACGAGTGCGACGTGGTGCTGCTCACCATCCATCACGTCCCTGTCCCGGCGCCTCTGCGGGATCGGTTGTTCCGGTAGGCAGGTCAGCGTCGACGTAGAGGCGGTACAGGGTGGAGTCGCCGCGGTTGGGGTAGGGCTCGGACGCCTCTCGGACGTGCAAGGTTTCACCGAGCAAGGCGCGGGCCCGGCGCAGTTCGTCCAGGGTGCCGGTGATCCGGAACTTCATCGGGTCCTCCGTCCGATCAGGGCCGCCAGCCAGCCGGGCAGCAGCGCGATAGGTGTGTCGGTTTCGATGGTGTACGCGCGGTCGCCGATCACCGATCCCGGTCCGGCGAGGTAGCCGCCCAGCCTCAGCCCGGGCCCGCGGATGTCGATACCGGGTCCCAGCGGCGATGTCCCGCCTGACACCGACGCCACAGTCAGCCTGCGTGGAACCCGAAAGTACAAGTGGCGGCCCGCGTTCGGGGTCGCCACCTCCAAAGTGACGGGGCGGGGTTGGCCCCACCGTCGGCACACGTGGGCGAATCTCGCGACGCCGTCGGCTCCTGCGTTGACACCGCCCTCGATGTGGCGGTCCAGGTCGATGCCGACGATCCCGGACGCGCGGCACCCGACACCGATGTTCGCCCCTTCCGGCCACGCCGCCGCGACGGTGTCGATGTCACCGACGAGCAGTGTGTGCTGCCAGCCCGCCGCCGCGACCTTCTCTCCAGGCGGGAGCGGAAACAACCTCAGGCCGCGTACCAGCAGCGGGGTCGGGTCGGGCACCGGGTGTTCGGTGGTCATTGGTCGCACCGGCAGTCGTATCCGGTGGTGGTGTCCCCGCCACATTCCGGGCAGGCGTTGCGCTCGGCCCGCTCGTCTTCGTGCATGTACTCGTCGTGGCGCCACCCGCTGCACACAGCGTTGAAACAACCGCAGCCACCGCATTGCGGGCAGGTCATCCCGTTCAACCAGCCGCACCTTTGACACAACAGCTGATTGAGCGGGTCGTCGTAGACGGCTCGGGCCTCGGCGAAACTCATGTCGTCGCTTTGGGCGCGGGAGTGGATCTCGATCACCTCGTCGCGGGCCTGCTGATACGGCAGGCCGCGCTCGGCGGCGCGGGCGCGGGTGGCGCGGGTCAGCGCGCGGGATTCGCGTGGCATGAGGGGTGCTCGCTCTCCGGTGAGGTCACCCACGCCGCCCCACCACAGCGACATCGACGCCACAGCAACGGGTTCTGCACCGCGGAGTCTGAGACGTCTTCGCCCGTGGAGCACTCACATCCGGCGTGGGCGGGCGAGTTCGGACCGGCTAGCGGACAGCCACGCACCACCATAACGGCCACCACCGACACATCCCGACGAACCTCGATCGCGGACACCAGCGGAGCCCAGGCCATGAGTGGGTAACCTCCGAACTTCGGCCGAGGAGAACAGGAACGCGGCAAACAGTATGCCGATCCCACCCGGCCGCCCATCTCGATGACCGGCAGTATGGTGATGACGGCCTATCCAGACACTCTGCGCTGCACGGTGACTGGCTGTCCTGCCGCAACCAACCGCCTGAGAGGTGCCGGACAAATGGATGTGATTCGCTACCCCGCTCCCACAGTCGAGCACCTGCATGCTCTTCATGAGCTTCTGACACGCCGAGGGTGGGTCGCTGACGAAAGCGGCCATATCGAGCCCGGCGATCCGGCTGATCCCGAAGCGGGCTGGCGCTACCCGGCGAGTTTCGGGGGTGCGGTGATGAACTACTTCCCCGATGTCACGCCCCTCCCTCTCAACTGTCGTTTCAGGATGGGCTGGGAGTCCAGACCGGTCGAGTTCGTGATCGAATCCGCAGGTAGCCCAGCGGGCTGCGAGGTGCACAACCCCGCCGAACGGTCTTTTCCCCTCGGCGAAGGCGACGAGTTGCGGCTCGCCGACATCGTCGCCATCCTCACCGAACTCGAACCCCAAGCCGCCTCATTGGACCCGCGCGCTCTCCTCGAGTGCCGATTCTTCGGTACCTGCGTCGGCTAGACCCGGGCTGCTGGCCCCGAATGTCGTGGGACAGCCACGTTGTCGTTTTAGGGATGTCGGACACCGTGCGCACCGGACGCGTGTTCTCCTGTCCGGCGGGGATTCTCGGCGGTATTCATCATCGCCTTCCGGTCCGATCGCGGACTATCTGCGCCGACTACAGCGCGTACTCGATGCGTGCGAGCAGCCGCTCAGCGGTTTCGGCCCACGCGATCCGTGATTCGGGCTGATCATGCTCTGCCTCGTGACGCTGCTGGGAGGCCCATTCACTCAACGCGTCGGTGAGCACGAAGTAGAGATGGTCCTCGGCGGGGTCGTCGAGGTTGATGGTGATGCTGTGGCGGCGCTGGCTGTCCATGGCCGCGAGGACGGTGGTCATGCGATCACGCAAGGTGGTCAGTTCGCCGAGGATATCGACGGTTTTGAGGGATTCTGTGCCGACAACGAACGCTCCCGCACCTTGACGGGTCTCGATGAGCCCTTCCTCGGCGAGCTTCTGCTGGGCCGCGCGCACGGTATTGAGGCTGTGCACGCTGTACTCCCTCTGGATTTCGCTGATGCTGGGGAGTTTGTCACCCAGGGCGAACTCGCCGGATTGGATACGCTCGCGGAGCCGGTCGGCGAGGTCGTAGTACTGCGCCATACGGCCACCTTAACACTGCTTATCAGAGTATGTACTGATAAGCTCAGTGTGGGTTGATGTTTCAGCCCTTGCATCCACTCTCGGCAAGGGGGGCTTAGCCGGCTTAGTGGTGGAATAGTCGCGCTGAGCGTGACCGGTGTCAGTTTCCGAAGTCGCCTGCACAAGGTGACCGGAGTCTTCTGCTCGGCTTCGCCTGGTCAGGGTTGATGGTCGCGTTGTCATCTCGACAGCGAGCGGATCAGGCGAGCAACCGGTGATCTCGCTGACGTCGTGGGATCCGTCTGCAAAGCAGTGCTCCCTTACATAGTCGGGCCAGATCGACCGCGCTGGCTCGATCAGTGCGACCACGTTGTCCTGCTCGGCCACCGTCGCCGACAAGGAAACGTCGACGGCTCGAGTGCTCGAACTCCTGTGTTCAGGGGTGGTTCGTCGGGTCGAATGTCCGCCAAGGTGCGTTGTCGAATTGCCTGACCACTGCCCGTGGCCGCACTATCGGGGCAGCCAGCTCACGCAACCTCTGGTGGTACTGTCCGGGCGCGGCACCGAAAGGGATGGGGTCGTCCACGCGGGCGCGTAGCTGGGGATTGACGTCGGGTAGATAGATCTTCGCGAGTTCGGCACGCAGGTTCGATAGGGTGTCCCGTTCCTGATCGCGAGACTTCTCGAACTGCGCGGCGAGCTCGCTTGCGCGCTGTACTGCGATCTCGCTGATGGTGCGACCATGTGCCTGTGCGATGAGAAGGTCCAGCTCTGATTCGAAGATCTCCTCTTCGGGGATTCCGGTGGTGTCGGGTCGGAGCTGTTGTGCCGCTGCTAGTGCAGCGACTGCACGCTCGACGGCCTGATCGGCCTCCTCGGTGGCGGGCAGCGCCGACGCGGCTGGCGGCAGCGGGATGGTTCGTACGCGCACGATCACCGCCGGGTCAATGGCCAGTGAGATCGACCCGGGTGACTCGTGAGTGTTGACGTAGCGGACAGCCCGCGCGCCGAGGTCGGCCAGCGCCGTCATCGGCACGTCCCCGAACCATCCGCTCCCTTCACCGCGGACATCCGCCGCCAGATCTGCAGCGCCGAGGTGGATCTGCACCTGGTGCAGCCAGTACCGATGGGCAGGCGAGTCCTGATCGCGCATGCGCCGCAGCATGTTCTCGACTGCTGCGGCGTAGGTTCCCAGATGCAGGGCTAGCGAGGTTCGTCCCTCGATCGCGCTCTCGTGGTCGGAAGGCGGTAGCAACGATCGCTTGATCAGCGCGGCGATGTCACTCCGGTAGCTCGGAGATGGCCAATCCTGATAAGGGCTGGTGTGATACCAGAGGTGTCGGTCCACCTGATCGTCGTGGCAGTCGATGTCATCGACATCGCGGAGGGCGGGGTGTGCTGCCGAGATATCGACGGTGTCCCCGCACTCGCACACAGGGTATGACTCCTCGTCTCCGCCGCACTGGTGCTCGTACTCGGCAGCTGTCACCTCGACACGTCGCCCGCAGTCGCAGTCGAACCAATAGCTGAAATCCACCTCGAAACCAGCAGGATGCTCAGCCGATACACCGGAATTCACCAGCGCAGTGTACGAACCCCGTGTGCATCCCTCCCATGCGCTACCGAGTAGTTCGCTCGAGGAAGCATCGGTTGCGAGTTATAGGTAGGCGCAGTGGATGCAAGGCTCTACTTCTGTTCTCACAATCCCAGATCGACGCGGGCGGAGCGGCGCCGGTGCGCCCGGCCCGGGTGGCGAGCGCGCGGACTCCGTCGAGGACGGCGCTCACGCCGCTGTCCAGCGTCGGGCCGGGGTGCCCGACGCGGCTGTGGCGCGCCGCGATCGCGGCCACCCTCACAGCGAGGGGGAGGCGGCGACCCCGTCGTCGGCGCGGGTGGCCGGGAGTGCGGTCGACGTGCGCGGGGTGGCCGGGAGCGCGGTCGACCCGGTGCCGCTCGCACCAGGTCTCGAACGCCCGCCACGCGGAGTCGTAGGTGCGGGTGGTGTTGGGCGGGGTCGGGGCCGCGCTGTAGCGGGGCGGCGGCGCGCACCAGCTCGGGGTGATCGTCATGGGCCGCGGCCGCCCGCAGCCGTGCCCGGCCGCTCATCGGCGATGGCTCGGCCCGCGCTGCGGCGGCCGCCGGGGCGACGGCCGTGATCGGCTCGGTGTCACGGTCCTGGTCGACGGGGGTGTGCGCGGTGGGATTGCCGAGCCTCACCGCGTGCCCCGGTCGTCGGCGATCTCGGCGCGCGGGTCTTCGAGGACGCGACCGTGTTCGGGCGGGGCGTAGTGACGCAGCGCTTCGTGCAGGGCGTGTCTGGCGTCATCGACTTCGTTCTTGGCGGCGGAGATCGCCGTGCGTACGCGGGTGCGCTGCTCGCCGACCTCGCGAGGCAGGCTCAGCCCGGTCTCGACCCCGGCCCAGTCCGAGGCCAGCCAGTCGCGCGACTCGGCCAGCGCGGCGCGGGCGAGGTCGAGGTGGCGCAGAGCGTTGGTGAAGATCTCTTGCTGGGTGGGCAGGCTCATCAGCGACCGTCCTCGTCGTCGAGATAGATAGTCGTCATCGCCGAAGCGGCGCGCTGGATCCGTTCGCGTAGCGCCCCGGCGACAGCGCTCACCGCGCGCAGTTCCGCGGCCGCGGAACTCGCGGCCCGGCGCGGGTCGTCCGGGCCGTTCCATTGCGCGGCGCGCAGCGCAGGGTCCTCGGCCATCCCGTCGCAGCGCCCGGCGAGTTGGTCGAGTAGTTGCGGCAGCCCGCCTAGGGCGTCGCCGAGACGCCGGGCGACGGTCGCGACGTTCTCGGCGTCGGGCAGGACGGTGCGGGGTGCGTTGAGAGTGGCGTGGTTGCTCCAGCGGATCAGGTGCTGCAGCGCGAGCATGGCTTCGCCGAGTTCCTCGACCGTGTGGGGGGCGTCGAGCCCCCACACGGTCGAGACGACGCCTTCACCATCGAGTGCGGTAGCGCGGGACATATGGTGTTGTCTTTCAACAGGTTCGGGGCCGATGATCACCGGCGGCGGTCGCCCTCGGTCGGGACGGGCAGCAGGTCGTCCAAGCTCATGACAGTTCCGTTGCGCGCTCGCCCAGCAGCGCGGCGAGCCTGTCGTCGTGGCGTTGCTTGCGCGCGATGTAGGCAGCGGAGTCGGTGATCTCGACGTCTTCGCCGAGGCCCAACGCCACCGCCACCGCGTGCAGGACCGCGCGCGAGTGCGCGTCACCCAGATCCCGCAGCGCCTCGTTCAATTCGACGCCGATACCGCCGCGGGCGATGCTGACCGCCAGGCGAAGCAGCCGGTATTCCGTGCTGCTCAGCGGCCCGAGATCGTCGGCGTGCGCCAGGCCCGCCCAGTCGATCCGGGCTGTGACGACCTCGCCGGTGTCGTCGTCCTCGGCGAGGTCCCCGACCTCGATGTGAGCGCGCACCCGCGAACGGTCCAGCAAACCCGCGAAATCGAGCAGACCGATCGCGGCCGCGTGGAAGTCATTGCCGGCGAGGGTGCTGCCAGCGGTGAGCAACGCCCGGAGGTCGTCGGTGGAAGCGGTCGCGGGGTTGGTCATCGAGGATCTCCTGGGTCGATCGGCGTGCGGGGGCGGGTGGTCGTGTCGGTGAGGCCGAGCGCGAGTGTCAGCGCGTCGGCGACGGGTCGGCGGTGGCGGGGATCGAGGTCGGACAGGACATCGGCGAGGTCCACCGGTTCCCCGCAGGCCAGGCTCAGCGCGAGCGCGAGCACGCACTCCTGGCTGAGGTCGAGGGTGAGGTGCTCGGGATCGTCGGCCAGCGCCGACCACTGCACCCGAACGACGCGCTCACGGTTTCCAGTGTCGTCGGCGTCGAGGTCGTCGATGACGTGGCGGCGGACACCGAGGTGTCCGAGCAGTCCGGTGTCGGCCAGCAGCGCGACCGCCGCGGCCTCGCACCGGGTGCCGCGGCGGGTGATGGTGGCGTCGAGGGCTTCGCGCAGGATCGAGGCCGGGGTGTCGGGGACGGCCAGCAGGTGATAGCACCAGGCGCAGACCGGCAGCGGTCCGTCGGCGCCGGGCACCCGGGGCGCGTCGGCGGGGTCGTCGGTGACCTCGAGGGTGATGAGCAGCCCGGGTTCCGCGGCGTTCAGGCAGCCGCCGGTGCCGACACCGCGGTGATAGCTCCCGCACAGGCAGCGGCAACCGCCGCGGGCGTGCTGGGTCCACACCATCGCGACCGGGACCCGCACGGCCAGGATCGGCGCGGGCGCCGCGTCGCCGGTCATCCCGCCTCGCCGCCGAACACCCGTCGCCGGGCCGCTCGCACGACCGGCATCCGGGTGCCGGGTACCGTCCCGACACCCACTTCGATTGCGTCACAGTGACGATCCGAGAACCGGTGTGCCGACAACGGTGGCCACGCGGGTCCGGGCACGTCATCGGTCACGGGACTCCCCCTGAATCGGCGGCTGACTGCGGTTTCGCCCAGCGTAGTGGTCACCACCGATGCCCCCCCGGTCGCCGTACACATTCTCACAGGAAAACAGTACTCCAGCAGCGATTTTCGGGGCCATGTGTCCGACTATCGACATTATCGGACGCATGATTCGGCACCTGGTCGCAGCCACCGCAGGGGCAGATCCGTTCTGCGAGCCGCGCTGTGATCGGCTCGGTCTGTGCGGTCCCATTCACGCCAGGGCATGCGGATCTCATCGCTGGGCCGGTCGAAATCCTCGGCATCGAGGCAGGACTGCGTGCGATCGCACCCGGCGACCGGCACGCGGACTTCAGCGCGTCGCCGCCGGTCCGCTGCGCCCTGGACGCAGGTCCACCCGTCGGGTGCGGGATCGCGGCGCTACGCCGCGTCGGGGACTGGGATCTGTTCTGACGGCGACCGCAGTGGACGCGTACCCCGGTCGGTGCTCGCCGGTCCTGCCCCGAACTCCCGTCTACTGCGGTGATGGTCTGCGGGTCAGAGTTTGGGGCGTCACCCGACACTGTCATCGATGGCCTCGGGTGGCGGTTGGTCTGCGCAAGGGTACGGATGACGTGGTCAGCGCCGATCGGTTCGATACGGTCCTGGTAGTGCCACGGTGGCCTCGGGATCGATGATCAGAAGCTCTCGACGCGGCCGGTTTCAACTGCCACGCTCCCGCACTGCAACAGCGATCGGGGTTGCCCTATCGGTCGGGCGGTCCGTAGCGAGTTGCTCGCGGAGATCGGCTTCTTCTGCTACACCGCGTTCCGCGTGGACGTGTATTCGCGGCGGAGCTTGGGCTGGCGTGTGATGACCTCGAAAGCGACACCGCTGGTGACCTCGGTGCTCGAACAAGCTCTGTTCACACGGGAGTGCCGATTTCCGTTTCACGGCAACAGGATTGATACATCATTACGATGCTGGAGCAGTACACCTCTGAAGAATTCGACGCCTATTGCCGCCGGAACGGGATGCGCAGGTCGCTGGGCCGCACTGGTTCGTGTTTCGATAATGCTGTATCGGAATCGCTGTTCGCGGCCTACAAGAAGGAATTTATCCACACTCGCCCGTGGCCGACGATCGGCTCTGTTCGGCGGGCGACATATGAATGGATCGAAAACTACTACAACACTCACCGGAGGCATTCGGCGCTCAATTATTTGACACCACGGGAATATTCGTTAGGGTACAGAGAAATCAGTCAGATCGCGGCTTGATCCCGTGTCCACTCAAACGGGGACACTCCAGTCCGGCGATTCATGGTCAATCGTTCGGTGTCGTACGTGTATGTGATGAAAGGTAGTAGATGAGTGTTGATGTTGATGGTGGGCTGGCCGCGATCCGTGCGGCGGGCGATTTCGAATGGAGCTGGTCAACCGGTGATGTGGTGATGTTCTCTGGTCTTATGGGCTGGCATATCGAATCGGAGTCCGAGTATGGGGCTATAATTCGAACTAACTTTGCTCTGGGATTGAGAATAGCTCAGTCGGGGGCTGATGAAGGTGTCGTTAACCATATTAATTTCAATATCAGCGCCAAGCCGGACCCCGATGATTTTCCAGGACTGGCTGAGGTTGCAGGCGTATTCGATTCACTTGTGAATATGTTGACACTTCGTTTGGGAGATCCGGTGGATGGAGAGCCTGTTTCTTCTATTGGAACGCGCATCAGGTGGGACCTGCCGCGGGTGGTGATCTTCTTATCTTTGGTGCGTGGCGTTATATGGGTGCAGTTGGCCAATCCGGATTGGCAGCGTCAGCAGGAAGAATGGGATAGGAAATTTATCGGGTAGCTCGGCGTCGGTGTCGCAGAGCCAGGTCGGGCAGTTTATCAGCGGTTGGTTTTGGTGACGAACGCGTCAGCGGCATTCAGTCGCGGCCGGTGAACAGTAGTTGCGCGCAGAGATGATGCGTTTCCTCGCGCATGATCAGTCGTATTCCCGGTGGGGGATCCAGGACGGTTCATCCTCGGACGAGGCCGGACGCCGCAGCGCGCGGCCTCGTTACCTCGTGACGGTCGGTTCCGGATCGGCCCGAGTCGGGTGTGGTGCGCATCGTCGTCGCCTCCAACCGCTCGGTGACGAAATTCGTTGTCGTCACCGGACAGGTTCACATTGAGCTTTCCCCTAACAGGGAATTTCATCACTGTGACGACAGATATCGATCGGTAGACGGAGCCGCCTCGGCCCTCGGTGCGGTCCGGTTGCCCGTCCAGTGGGATCCCGTCAGGCCACAGCAACACATCGGGCACGCTGCGGTCAATCCGGTGCACGGGAGTATCCGGATGACCGGGGCGGATAGTCGAGGTCTGCGCTGCGCGCGAGCAATTCGTCGGTTTCGCGGTCGAGTCGTGCGAAGAGTTCGTCGAGGTCGGCGTCGAGGGCGTGGGCGCGATGGCGGGCGGCGACCCCTCGTTCGTAGTATCCGGGGTCGAGCTGGATCTCGGGTTCCGGCGCGGCCGGTCGGGCTTTCATGACGACCGGTGGCCGGGGGC
>NZ_JAFMPL010000013.1:0-127031 GCF_019038455.1 Nocardia noduli | reverse complement strand
AGATCGGCAATGCGCCGCATCGACAGGCCAGGCAGGTAGGCGACGTCATGGCCGCAGGCACGGGCGACGGTGACCGGCAGGGCGCCGATGGTGTTGGGCTGGTCGACCACGATCAATAGCGGGCCGCGGGCCGATGCGATTTCGGCCATGTGTGTATCGAGTGCCTTGCCTCAGATACTGGGCACGTCGGCAGGGTTGATCGGCACCCGACCGTGGTGGACTGAGGTCGATGTCTTGCTCACCCCGCCCGTGCGCCCGGTGTGCGGTTGATCCGGACTGTCGGGTCCTCGAAGTCGTGGCGCACGAGCGGGATCGGCCGTCGTAGGTCTACCAGTGTCGCGACAGGCAGTGTGTATTCGCGGTGTAGGAGTCTGCCGACTTCGGTGGCGTCGACGTTTGCGGAGAGGGTGCAGTCGCCGGGGCCCAGCGCGACCAGTAGTCCACCGCGGATGGTCGCGGTCAGTGGTCGTAGCAGCAGGGCGATACGTAGTTCGAGGTCCAGTGCGCCGACCGGGTTGGCGTCGACGCTGATCTCGAGGTGTGGATTGTGGGTGTGGGTGATCTCGTGTTCGAGGAGTTCGACCTGTTCGGTGCTGCCGGTACGGGTGCGGATCGCCGCCTCGCGTAGTCGGTCGTAGCGGCGCCAGCCCCGGACCATCAGCCCGCCGAGGTCGAGTTGGAGCAGCCGGTCCAGGGCTGTGGTGATCTCTCGCAAGGCCGTCGACCGCAGGACGGTGGTGACGATCGGCGCTCGACGCAGCGCGAATTGCTCCACATCGCGTTCGTGTAGGCATCGGGCGAGTTCGTCGATTCTCGCGCGGTGGGTGGCGGCCGGGAAGAGGACCGATTCGGCGGTGATCGGTGGAGCTGTCATTGTGGTATCTCCCTGATCTGCAGTAGTGGATCACCGCCGAACAGTCGGACCCGCACGGTCGGCGTGGTACCTGTTCGGTGGACTTGGATTGTCGGGGCCGGGCCTTCGATGACGTGTACCCGCAGGTGCGGCTCGGTCGGGCGGTGTGCACGCTTGCCACGGTGGCGTAGCACGAAGGTCGCTACGGCGATGGCGACCAGGAGCGCACCCAGCGCGAGAGCGTCGTCGATGAAGCCGATCGGGCGGGATTCGCTCGGCGGGGCGGCCGGTGGCAGAGCGATCTGGGAATCCGATGATTGTGCGTCCACCTCGGAGACGGGCCCGCTGTTCGTGGATGTCGTGGTCGCGGTGTCGGTCGGCGGGCGAGCGATCTGGATGGTCACCGTCCGGGTGAGCTGCGACCGGTCACAGGTGACAGTGAACGCGTAGGAGTCGAATTCGGCATCCGGTGGGACCGGGATCGCTTTCGCGAAGGAATCTCCGCTCGTGCCCGCGGTCACCGCTTCCGACCGTTGAGGTTTGATGATCACCTCGCCACATCGCCAGTTGGAACCACTGATGGTGACGCTCGCTCCGCGTTCGACACTCGATGGATCGGCCGCGAGGGTCGCTTCCGGCATCGGTCGTACGGCCGTGGTCGAGGTGGTTGGGGGAACGGTACAGCAGGCTGGTTCGGTAATCGGCGTGGTCGGTGTGGGCGGCTCGCGCGACTGCGTCGTCGTCGTTGTCGTAGTCGGCGCTTCTGTCCCGGTCGGCACTTCGGTGGTGGGGTCCGCCGTGGTGATCGGTGTCGACACACCGAGCACTCCGACTGCGGCTACCGCGAGTAGTGCCGTTCGTGTGTGACAGTTCATCCCGATCTCCTGCAACGGATTCTCGGAGGATTTCGTGCGCATAGTCTGTTCCGGCCCGCGCGTTTGTGCGTGAGTAACCAGCTACCTGCTTCCGAACCCGCGCCCGAATCGACCCACAACGCCGGTCGCCACGCCCCGAAGGCGATCGAGAGTTGGGAGCGTTGTCGCCGACATACGACACCGCCGATGAGTCAGATCTCGGGGCATGCGGGCGGTGCGCGGCGCGAGGACACTCTCGCTGCGGCTGGATCGAATCGTTGCGCACGGTCGTGATCGGCGATGTCCCTGGGTGGGATCGGTGGCCATGATCTCGGTGACCGGGCCGGTGGCGAACGCGACCGGTCGATCTCGGATTCGAGTAGTCGAAGACTCACGCGGATGACGGTGGTGGGGGGAGAGGATGGTCTCCGACAAGCGTGGAGACGCGGATTCGATTGATAGGGGAGCATGCCATGGCCGATGCCTTCTTCACGGTGAACGACCGCCCTCGTGCGGTGACCGGTATCCGACGCGACAACCTCGGCACCCCGCAATCGCTGGCGCAGTCCATCCCTGACGGGGACACAACCGGTGTCCATGTGCAGGGCAGCATGTCGATGCGGTTCCTCGGCATCGACAGCCCGGAAAGGAAGATCGATCTGCCCGGGGACGACTCGCAGACATCCCTGGACTCCGCGCAATGGGAGACCTATCTGAACGATCCGTTGCGGCCCGAATTCGGAGTGTTCGACCTCGATGCACCGCTTGCCGCGCATCTGCAAGCCAGAGTCGGCACCGACGCGGCCGCCAACTATGACCGTCACGCCCACAAGGCCAGCGATTCGCTGCGAGAACTCGTGCAGTCGGACATGACCGCACTCGGTCAGACCGCGGCCGATTTCCGTCGCTCAAACGGTCACGCGACTTCGTCGAACAGGCCCGGGCCGACAAGAAAGGCGTGTTCGATCCGCAGGATCGGCTGCGGTTCGAAGCATTCGAGATCCGATACCTGGCCCGGCGCCAGCCACCGGACCGCGCGGTGATCGACCTGAGCCGCAACGACATCACACTGCACGCGCCACAGCGGTACTTCCAGATCCCCAATCCCGAAGACCGCCTCTACATTCCACAACAGTTCGTGCCCCTGTTCCTGCGCCGCGGCTGGCAACTCCACAACTGAGCGGCCGCGGTCAGCGCGCAGCATCTACCGCGTCGACAGCCCTACCTGGGCGCCGCTGAACATCCTCCCGCTGGGGCTGGTCTGGTACTGACGAGCGATAGGAGAGATCGATCATGAGGTCGGTGGAATTTCTGGACGGAAAGCTTCGAGTCACGTGTTCGGATCACTACCGTGTCGACCATGCGGCGGTGCCCGGCACCACGGAGACCACCCGCGTGCCCGCGGGTGCCGAGGTCACATCGGGTGAGGCAGCACTGGGGGCGGCGCTGACCGCGTTCGGTACCCATCGGCTGGATCTGGTAGCGCCGCCGGTGGACCTCGCGCCGGACCGGGGCTCGACGACCCGGGAGCTCCGCGCCCCCGAACCGGCACGGCTGGACCTGCGGGTCGCGCCCGACGAGGACGCGGTCGTGCTGCTCGAGCAGGACGGTGTGCTGTCGTGGCGATTTCCCGTCGGTCGCACCGAGCCCGTGCGCTCGTCGCCGGATCGGCGTGAGACCGCACAGCGGCCGCGCACGATTCGATTCGTTCTCGACGAGGGACCGGGTCGGGCGGGCGTGCAAGCGAGTGTCGCCAGGGCGCCGGGGATCTCGATGCTCGCCGGCGTGCGTGCTTACGTCTTCAAGTTCGTGGCGAGTGTGGTGGCTGGTGAGGCTGTGGAGTTTCTCGAACGCGATATCCGGCAGGGCCTGGTGGCGATCGAGTCCGCGACGACCACACAGGGGTGGCGGCCGATCGAGCAACTGTCCGAGCTCGCCCTGCCTCTGGATCGCCCCGCGCGGATTCTGTTGATGATCCACGGCACCTTCTCCACGACCGCGGGCAGCTTCGGGGCATTGACCACGACCCCGGCAGGCAGGCGCTTCCTGGCGACGGCACTGTCGAGTTATGACGCGGTCATCGGGTTCGACCATCCGACACTGAGCGTCGACCCGCTGGAGAACGCGACCGAACTGCTCAGGAGGCTGTCGTCGGTGAGCCTGATTGCCGTACCGACGCTGGACGTCGTCTGCTACAGCCGAGGGGGGCTGGTCGCGCGCAGCCTGATCGAGTACCTGCTGCCACGATCGACGTGGCGAGCGAACTCGGGGCGTGTCGTGTTCGTCGGGGCAACCAACGGTGGCACCTTGCTGGCCGAACCGCGGAACTGGCACGCCCTGCTCGATCTGTACACCAATCTGGCCACCGCGTGCGGGCGGGCTATCGGCGTGGTCGCCGGGAATATCCCCGCGGCGGAAATCGTGAACGGTTCGCTCACCGGTGTCGCGGCCTTCGTGAAATACCTCGTCTCGTATGCGGCGCAGGACAACGGAGTGCCCGGTCTGGCCGCGATGCGACCCGACGGTGACTTCGTACGCCGCATCAACCAGACCCAACCGGGCCAGCCACGACCGGGTACACCGTGGTTCGTGGTCTCCTCGGACTTCGAGCCGGGCTCCGCCGCGGGACACGACCTCGAGCGAACACGTCTGCGGCGGATCCGCGACGCGCTGGTCACGGGTGTGGCCGACACCGTGGTGGATCAACTGCTCGATGTCGCGAACGACCTGGTGGTCGACACGGCGTCGATGAGTGCGATCGATTCGGCCGCCGGTTGTGGATTCGTCGAGGACACTCTGGCGTTGGGCACCAACCCCGACGTCCATCACCTCGGATATTTCATCGAACCCCGGGTATGCGACGCCATGCTCGGCTGGCTGCTGGCGCGAAATTCCGGCGGTCTCGTCGAATCGGGCACCGTGTTCTGAACGGCGACAGGATCGTCGCGAGTGGCTTGAAAGTGCCCACAAGCGGTCGACAGCCAGGCAGGGGCTCCGAGCGCGTGCGCCGAGGGTTATTCGCCTACTCGTAGGCTGTCGCCGTCGAAGCGCAGTGTCCGGGGTTGGGGCTCGGTGGCGTCTTCGGTGGGAAACGACATCGAGTATCGGTTGTCGCCGAGGGCATACCAGGTGCCGGTCGTCGGTCGAGACCGGTCGTCGGCGCCGGGTCGGTATTCGACGACCGTGCCATCTTCTCTGAATTCGAGACCCGACCGGCCACGTGACCGGGGGAATGGGAAGTCACGCGGCCGGTAGATCGAAACAGTAGGGGTGTCGTCCTCGTGGGAGTGCAGCCAGACTCCGAGGACAGGGGACGGACCGGACACTGGCAGTCCTCACCGGCTCCTCACACCCGATCAATGGGGTGCACGGGCGAGGATGCCGTTGATCTCGTCGAGTAGTGAACGCAACAACGCTACCCGCCCCTCCAGGTCGGCGAGCTCGTCCGCGCCGCCGGCAGGGGCCGGACCGGTCGAGGCCGCGGACTGCGTCGCGCCCATCTCGCCGCGTCCGGAGGTCGTCGCGGCTGCCATCGACGACACCTCCTGCTGCACAGGCTGTGCTTGTGGGCGAGCAGCGACGAGGAACGAGGCGCGCGGCCCGTCCAGGCACGCGTTCATACGTAGGGATTGACCGGTGGTGAACATGAACATCGCCGCGTCGTCGGTGTAGTCCATGTAGTTCATGAACATATCGCCGTCGGGGCCGTTGTTGCACGATATGTGCGGGAACTGGGGTTTGCCGAAGTTCTGGCTGGCCTGATTCGGCGTGTCATCGACCAGATCACCGCCCGAGCAACCACTTCCGTCGTCACCCCAGATATGGCGCAGACTCAGCCAATGCCCGACCTCATGGGTGGCGGTGCGTCCGAGGTGGAAGGGTTTCGTCGCGGAACCGGTCGTGCCGAAGCAGGTAGTCGCGATGACGACACCATCGGTGGCGACGGGGCCACCGGGGAATTGCGCGTAACCGAGAATGGAGTTGCCGGGCGCGGTTCGCGGATCGGCGCAGACCCAGAGGTTGAGGTACTCGTCGCTCGGCCACGGATCGGCTCCGCCGGTCGCGGTGGATTTCACGTCGTCGTCCTCGGCACTGAACGAGGTCTTCGTGGTTTCGGTTCGGGTGACTCCTTCGGTCGGATTACCGTCGGGGTCGGTCGTCGCCAAGGCGAATTGGATACGGCAGTCGGCAATGCGATCGGTCCAGACAGTCGGTACGCCGACGCGATCGAGATTGGTCGCCCGGAAGTCCTGGTTGAGCACAGTGATCTGGCTCTCGACCTGGGCCCGGCTGATGTTCTCGGCCGGAAACGCCGGATTGTGCACCACGTGCACGACCATCGGGATCGTGATCGGGCCCGTGCGGGCCGGAGCACGCATACGGCCCTCGTAGGCCAGGGCGCGGTTCTCGAACATCGCCGAACGCTGCCGGTAGCTCTCGCTCTGCCCGAGCAGCTTGTAGTGAACCGCCATGGTCCCGCACAATTCGCCGCTTCGTGAGCGGGCATTCGGAGAATCAGCCATCACATATCCTTTCCGAGTCGACCGGGGAGAAGAACGCCCCGCCGATAATTGTTCTAGGCTCACCTTGTCAACTCACGAGTAGCGGGCTACCTATGTCAGGCCTCGTCCGGTTCGAGAACAAATACCACTCGATGCTCACAACGTAAGTCGGTGCTCTCGTCGAGGTCGTAGACGGGATCTCGGGGGAGGTCAGCTGATATCGCCTATCCGGTAGAGGCTCTGCGAAGTCGCCACAACGGTTGCGTGTGCACGTCCTATTGACAAGCTCATTGAATCGGCAATTACCTGGGGAATTCAGAACGGGTATCGGGTTACTCGTGTCGCCGAGGATCCGGGCAGTGACACTGATTACAGGAGAACGAGGCGCTGTTTGCCGCCCGTCGTCCTCCGGGAAGATTTATGTCACGTACCGACCACTCTTGCGGACCTGCGTAACCCGCTTCGCTGGTGTATTGGGTCCGCTGGAGCGGCGTCTCGGCGCCCGCTGCCTCTATCTACGACATGAGAACTGCTATGACTGATCACCCGAAAACCTCAACATCAGCGGCAGAACGTCAGGATGGCGATGTCCCTGTGGCAGATCCAGTTTCGGATCCGGTCGAGACCGCTTGGCGAATACATTCCGCGATCATGGACTGGATGGGCAAAGTCGACCTCAAGGCATCATTTACTCTTACCCTCGACGCCGCTGTGCTGGCGGGTGTCATCGCGCTGTCGACAGACGGTGGTCTGCTCGCAGGACTCGATGGACTCTCGCGTTCGCTGTTGATCCTCGGCCTGATCGCGCTGTCCGCCTCTGCCCTGTCCGCAGTCTGGGTTGTTGTCCCTAAGTTGCGAGCAGTGGGGACGGAGGAGAAGAATTTCATTTACTTTGGCAATATCCGCAACCGGTGCTGCGCTGAGGCGGTACAGAACGATCTCATGAGCAAACCTGTACTTCCTGCCCTCGCAGAGCAACTGCATCGCGTAAGCAAGATCGCGTGGTCGAAACACCGGGCGGTCCAAGTCGCGTTGGCCTCGGTCGCAATCGCATTGTTTCTACTGGTTATGAGTTTCCTGACCAAGTAGACGAAACCGGACTAGAGTTTCGATTCTCGGTGCAGAGGCAGGCGATCTTCACTGTCTCCCGAGGCCACTCGACGCCATCGGGTCTTCTCCGCTAGGGACACGATCTGGGTTGGATGAAAGCGGGAGCGGTTCAACTCGGTGGCTACGCTGATGGCTGCCACTCAGACCACCGCCCACGCGGGCCAGCTTCCGCGTTCACGTAGTGGTGGAAGCAGTACTGTCGATGACTGGTGCGGGACGCCGTGGCCCCGGAAGTGGCCGTGGCCCTTGCCTGGCCCGCACCCAGCCGATGGCCCGCTTCCGGATCCGTGGGTTGTTCGATCCGGCAGGGTCGTCGGCGCGGCCGTCTTTGTCTCGGTCGGTTCCCGGCTCGCCGCGGTTGGATATCCCACGCGCCCGAGGACGAGCACCTGCTCAGCGCCCTGGCCCCCGCATTGCCCCAGGTCTCACATCCGCACCGCACACCGGTGCTGTGGCAGCAATACATCGAGATCTTCGCTGGCGCAGAGGCTGAGATGACCGAGCTTGTCGAGTGCACCAAGCTGACACGGTGAAGCAAATTCCATCACTGCGGACTATGGGCTCAGCGGATCCGCTGAGCCATGCGGATGCTCTCCGGTGTCCAAGCGGGGATGGATCGCCGAAGGCCATGGTGCGTGTGCACCGCGAAGTGGCCCCGGGCTGGTCCTTCCGGAACCGGAGTGCCTCACGCAGACTGATGCGATGGTGAGCGTGGGCGCCCGCACCGAGGCCCTACGGGCGTTGCTGGTCGAGGCGGGACGTTGACGGCGGCCCGGCCGCGTCCGCCCCGTCTCACGACGATCTCCGCGGCGGCGCGCGTGAAGAGCGAGTCGCGCGTGGTGAGCGTGACTGCATCGCGGACCCACTAGTCGTGTAGTCGTTTCCAGGTCGAGGACGCCCGTAGGAGGGCCGCGGGGACTGTGGAGGCGGTCAGTGTGCCGGTAGGGCGCTGGTAGAGCGTGGTTGCGTCGGATAGGACGAGCCAGTGTCCGCCCAGGCGTGGTGTCGCTTCGATGTAGACGCGGTGCCCGAGTCTGGCTGCGGAATGAGGCAGTGTGCGGGATCGAGATCGACTTCTCGCAACGCGAGCGCGCCACCACGGCGGCACGCTGTCTCGGTATGTAGCCGAAGGATGAGGGTGTCCAGCTCAGGATCATCGCTGGATTCCGCTGCTGCTCGGTTGATCTCGATCAGCTGCTCGCGCGACAGCGCCCGACGACGTGAGGGAGGCATACGAGGTTTCGCTAGTTTCGCTCCGGGATTGTGCTCTGGCCGGACGTAACCATCGTCGACCGCGAAATCGTAGAGCTTGCGGATTGCCGAGATGGCTTTCCTGGCGGTTCCCCTGCCGCCGACGTCGTTTCGTCTCATCTGGCGGTTGTGGACGAGTTCGGCTATCAGGGTTTTGAACTCGGTTGGTGTGGGCTCGTCGATTCGCCTGTCCGGCCATGCGGCTGCGATCCTTCCCAGAGGGTATTTGTAGTCCACCGCTGTCTTGGTCGCGGGCATGCCGGCGAGGACTCGGGGTACGTAGTCTGCGAATGTAGGTACATTCGAGCTCGGTCCGGTGTGTGCCAGCAGGTCTTGCATCTGGCCGAGCAGCAGCCTTGCGGCATTGAGGTCATCAGCCGACGGCGTTGTGGTCACGATTCCTCCAACCGAGCTAGGTTTGCGTCGCAAGCCTCGCCAACGAGCCGGTCTACTGTTCGAAGTGGCAACACCGTCAGCACCTTCTGCTGCGCATCGGCCACCAAGAGGACTTGGTCGCCCGGCGCGATCGACAGCGCTCTGCGTGTCCGTGCTGCGAGCCGGAGATCTCGCTCGTTTGTTATCCGATTCTTTCCCGACTCGCAGACATTGAGCCGCACGCCGCCTTCGATCACGGCCCCATGAAGACGCATACCCGGGAGCCACCCGAGTGCTGCGACTATCGACTTGTCCATCAATCGACCGCTCTGGTCGACGCGCCGAAATCCGTAGGTCCATCGCTGTTCACGCGATGAGGCGGGAAGGTGCAATTCGATCACCGGGAGTGCCGAGTGCGCCGTCGTCCTGACACTCGGGCCACTCACGGTCGAGGCGGTCGCATCCGGTGTCAACGGTGCGATCAGAGGAACGTTCATCGACGCCCGCCTGACCCGGCAGTGAGCAGTTCGGGTGCGGCAACGAGAGGTGGAGCGGTGTCAGTCGGGTGGTAGGACACCGAATACGAGGTTACGCGCTGCAAAAAAGTGTCAGAACACGCGTACTGGCACACGCACCGGGGCGAGTTCGCGATCGGCGGATGTGGGCGCGCTGGCGCATCGACCTCGGTAGCGCGGTCAGGGTTGCGGTGCGCGGTGGGTCCGCAGGGCGTGGTCGAAGCGATCGAGCAGAAAAGCCGTGGCCCGCTTGGCGATCGGGGTCCAGACGGCGGCGTCGAACCCGTGGAACGCGCCGGGAAACAGCTGGAACTCGACCGGCACGCCCGCGGCGCGCAAGGCATCGACGTAGGCGATGGTCTCGTCGCGGAAAGGTTCGATGCCGCCGACGAAACTGATCGTCGGCGGCAGTCCGGTGAAGTCGGCGGCGCGTGCGGGTGCGGCGTAGGCGGGCACGTTCCCGCCGTAGAGATCGCCCAGGTAGAGACGCCAGGCCGATTCGTTGGTGACCGCGTCCCAGACCGGGGCGTTGTTGTCGACGGCGGAGTCGGTGCGGCCACGGTCATCGATCATCGGGTATATCGGCATCTGGAAGGCGATGGCGACCTCGCCGTGGTCGCGGGCATACAGCGACACCGCCGCGGTGAGACCGCCGCCCGCGGAGGCCCCGCCGACCGCCAGTCGGTCGGGGCGGACCCCGAGTTCGTCGGCGTGATCGCGCAACCACAGCAACACGTCGTAGCAGTCCTCGAGCGCCGCCGGATACGGCGCCAGGCGGCTGAGTCGGTAATCGGGGGAGACGATCACGCAATTGCCGGTGCGCACGAGTCTGCGCATGGCGGCGATTTCCCACTCCGGCGCGCCCATGGCGTAGCCGCCGCCGTGGATCCACAGGATTCCCGCCGCCTCCGGTGCCGGGTCGGGGCCGGTGACGATCAGAACGCGCAGGGGCGAGCCGTCGCGCCGGGTGATCCACCGTTCGCGGCGACGGATACCTCCGATCGGCACGGCGCGCGCGATCCGGTCCATGATCGGAGTCGGCTTCCGCAGGTCGTCGACGGTGCGCGCGCGTCCGGCCGCCCTGCCCAGCACCGCCGCCGCCCTTCGCAGGCCGGGATCGATCATCGTCTCGGTGACATGCATGGTGATTCGCTCTTTCACACGGTCGCCGCGCTCCGCGACAACAGGACGGCACGCGGGCTTGGAGTGTCGTGATCCCATCCGGTCGCGGAGATATAGCATTTCCGCATCAGCGGTGCCGTTGATTCGACGGCGGCCGCGTATCGGAGCTTCTCTCGCTCGAGTCGACGGTGCCGTACCGGGGCGGTCGGCGCACTCGTCGAAAGGTTTGCGCGATGACCCTCATGTCCTCGGCCGCGCGGTGTCTCGGGTTGGTCGTCTTGCTGCTCGGACTGACCGTACCGGCCTCGGCGACGCCGACGGCGTCGGATCTGGTGCAGGCGGGGCGCTGGCTCACCGACGAACAGGGCCGGGTGATCACCGTGCACGGTGTGAACATGGTCTACAAATACCCGCCGTACTTCCCCGCAGCGGGCGGTTTCGGTGAGGAGGACGCCCGGTACCTGGCCGAGCACGGTGTCAACGCGGTCCGGCTGGGGTTCGCCTGGAAGGCCGTCGAGCCGGAGCCGGGTGTCTACGACGACGACTACATCGCGCAGATCGCGCAGACCCAGGGTGTGCTGGCGGAGTACGGCATCTACAGTCTCATCGATTCCCATCAGGACGCGTTCAACGAATCGGTCGGCGCGAGCTGGAGCGGGTTCCCGAACTGGGCGACGTTCACCGACGGGTTCCCGTTGCAGCCCGATCCGGGCTTCCCGTTGGTCTACTTCGTCAGCCCCGCGCAGAACCAGACGTGGGCGAATTTCTATCGCAACCGCGCCGCGGCCGACGGCGTCGGAGTGCGGGATCATTACGCGGCCATGTGGGAGCAGGTCGCGCGACGCTTCGCCGACGAACCGTACGTGCTCGGCTACGACCTGATCAACGAGCCGTGGCCGGGGTGGGAATACCCGACCTGTTTCCCACAGGGCTGCCCCCGGTTCGAGAACGACGTCCTCGCCCCGTTCCAGGCCGAGGTGATGAATGCTATCCGCCGGGTCGACTCGAAACACGTGCTGTTCTACGAGCCTTCGGTGACCAACGACTTCGGCACTCCGAACTGGATGCCGAATCCGACCGGCGATCCGAACGCGGGGATGAGCTTCCACGACTACTGCGTGGGTCGGGACGACGCCTGTGTGAGCAGCGGATTGGATCGCGCCGACCGCGAGGGCGTCGTCGGGATGGTGACCGAATTCGGCGCGACCAGGGACTGGTCGAAACTGACCCGTCTCGGCGATCTCTACGACGACCGCATGGTCTCCTGGATGCTCTGGTCCCTGTCGCAGAACCAGACGCCGGGTCATCCGCAGGAACCGCCCACCGGCCCCGACCTGATGGACCCGGCGATCGTGCGGGCCTATCCGCAGGCGGTCGCGGGCACTCCGCTGCAATGGCGCTACGACAGCGCGACCGGCGCTTTCACCCTGCGCTACCGCGCCGTTCGCGTCGATTCCGGCCAGCCGTTCCCCCTCGGAGCCCGGACCGAGGTGTCGCTGCCGCGGAGCATCTACCCCGGCGGCTACGACGTCGACGTCCAGGGCGCCGATGTCGTCTCCGAACCCGACGTCCCGATGCTCGAACTGACCGCCGCCCCCGGGCAGGACCCGGTGACGGTGACGGTCACGCGGCGGTGATCGACGCCGAGGACGCGGCGAACGTCCTCGGCGTGCGACGCCGACAGTCCGACTACGCGGGTGAATCGGGTCGTGTCTCTTGTCGGATATATGCGGTGCCCGTGCGCGCCTAGGCGGTTCAGTGGTGGATGTCAAGCCTGCGGGGGCGGGAAATCGGCGTGGTCAGAGGGGGAATCAGATCGGTCCTTTCGGAATTGAGAATGTTATTCTCATGGAAGTACATCTTCATTCCGCGAAAGGAGGGAGGCTGAGATGCTGTTCGAGTTCGACGCCGACCAGCGACTATTGCGCGATACGGTGCGTGAGGTCACGGCTAGAGAGTGCCCACCGGCGCTCATTCGAGACATCGTCGACAAGGACCTCGACGCCGGTCAGCTATGGCAGACCTACGTCGGTCTCGGCTGGACCGAACTGACGGATCCGGACCTCGCCGTGGAATTGGCCATCGTGCTCGAGGGCCTCGGTCGGGCCACCGATCCCACGCCCTTCCTCGCGTCGGTCTCGCAGTTCGCCCCCCTCGTTCCCGACGCGGGAGCGATCGATCGGCCCGGTACCGCCGTGTATTCGGGTGTGGTGCCCAGCCGCGACGGCGCGGGCTGGCGGTTGAACGGCACCGCGCGCCACGTGCTCGACGGTGACCGCGCCGAGCAGTTCGCGGTGGTCACGCCCGCAGGTGTCTTCGTCGTGCCCGCGTCCGCGGTCACCGCGCGCCGCACCGCGATCTTCGATCCGGTGCTGCATGTCGCCGAGGTCACCTTCTCCGATGTGTCGGTCGGCAACGCCGACCGCAGCGGTATCGACACCGAACGCGCGCGTCAGCACGCGCTGACCGGCATGGCCGTGACCACCGTCGGCGCCTGCCAGCGGATTCTGGATCTGGTCCTCGAACACGTCCGCACCCGCAAGCAGTTCGACGCCGCCATCGGATCGTTCCAGGCCGTCAAGCACAAGGCCGCCGATATGCACATCGCGATCGAACGCGCCCGCGCGCTCGGCTATTTCGCCGCGCTGTGCCTGGCCTCCGACGACCCGCGCAGGCGGCTGGCGGCCTCGATGGCCAAGGCGTCGGCGGGCGAATGCCAGTCCGTGGTGTTCCGGCACGGGGTTCAACTCTTCGGCGCCATGGGGTTCACCTGGGAAAATGACCTACAGTTCGCGCTCAAGCGAGCCAAGGCCGGCGAGTTGCTGCTCGGCGGCGCGGCCGAGCACCGGGCGCTGATCTCCGAGGAGTACCGTGCAGCTCACGTTTGATTCCGATGTCGAGGAATTCCGGGCCGAATTCGTCGCCTTCCTCGACGCCAACCTGCCCGGCGAGGACGTCGCCGTCGAGCGGTCCGGATCCAGCGCCGACGTTCCGGAGTGGGCACGGCAGTGGCAGCGGCTGATGTTCGACAGCGGTTGGCTGCTGCCCGCCAATCCGCCCGAGTTCGGCGGGCGCAACGCCACGCTGATCCAGCAGTACGTGCACCTGGAAGAACTGTCCAAGCGGCGGATCTACCACAGCTTCAACCCGCAGGGCCTCGGCATCATCGCGGCTTCGCTGCTGTCGTTCGGCACCGAGGAGCAGAAGCGACGCTGGGCCGTGCCGATCCTGCGCGCGGAGATCACCGCCGCGCTCGGCATGAGCGAGCCGGGCGCCGGTTCGGACCTGGCAGGGCTGCGCACTCGCGCGGTTCGCGAGGGCGACGAATTCGTCGTCGACGGCCAGAAGGTCTGGACCTCGGGCGCGCACGACGCCGATGTACTGCTCACCTTCGTGCGCACCGATCCGACCGCGCCCAAGCACAAGGGCATCAGCGTGCTGCTGATCCCGACCGATTCGCCCGGTGTGACCAGGCGGCCGTTCCCCTCGGTGTGCTCGCCCGACGATCTGGACTTCAACGAGGTCTACTTCGAGGGCGTCCGGGTGCCCGCCGAGAATCTCATCGGCGAGGTCAACGGCGGCTGGTCGGTGGCGAACGGGTCGCTCGGACACGAGCGCACGCTGCTGTGGCTGAGTTTCGCCGATCGGCTCGAGGATCTGCTCGGTGATTTCCGTCCGCACAGCGTGCAGGATCACGATGCCTTCGCGAAGCTGGTCATGGACAACCAGGCGCTGCGGCTGCTCGGCTCGGCGGCCCTGGCCAGGGAAGCGCGCAACGAGCAGGACGTGCCCGCGCTGTCGATCCTGAAGGTGCTCGGTTCGGAGGCGATCCAGACGGCCTCCGAACAGGCTCTGTACTCGGTCGGGCTGGAAGGGCTCGCGCATCCGACCCTGAGCTCGCCGCCGAGTCGGATGTCGCTGGATCACTTCTCGTCGGGGTGGTTCGAGCGCTACATGCGTAGTTTCGCCGGCACCATCGCGGGCGGCACCTCCGAGATCCAGCGCACCATCATCGCCGAGCGGGTGCTCGGCCTGCCGCGCGCCTGAGCGCGGATAGACAGTTCGGGGGCGGTACGCGATTCGCGTACCGCCCCCGAGTCGTCGGCGGGGTCAGTGCCGGGTGTCGACCTCGATGCCGAAGGTGTTGATCGCCGACGCCAGCATGGCGTACGCGCCGACGGTGAAGACGAAATCCATGATCTGGCGCTCGCTGAAGCGTTCGCTCAGCGCGGCCCACGTCTCGTCGGACAGATTCGACTTCTCGTCGAGTTCGTCGACCGCCCGCAGGATGGCGAGATCGAAATCGTCGGTGATCTGGGCGTTGCCGCGCGCCGCCTCGACCTCGGTCTCGGTGAGTCCGGCGTCGATGCCCATCCTGGCGTGATGGTCCCACTCGTAAGCGCAGTTGCGGCGGTAGGCCACACGCAGGATTGCCAGTTCACGCAGGCGCTCGGTGAGCGTGGACCGGAACAGCAGGTGCACGTTGAACGTCAGGAACGCCTTGGTCAGCGCGGGGTGGCGCGCCATGGTCGTGAGCACATTGCCCGCCTTCTCGGCGTTGCGGCGCTCGGCGGGCAGCATGCGGGACAACGCGCTGATCACTTCGTCGTCCCACTCTTCCTCCGGAAGGGGTCCCAATCTCATCGCGTCCTCCTGATCACCTAGCGAGAATGCGATTTGCATTCTTGACTAACACATTTTCAAAACCGTGTCCCCCAGTCAAACCACCGTGCGCACCTCAGGTGAGCAGGCGATCCTCCGCCTCGTCGGAGCGGGCGGTGATGCCGTTGGCGCAGAAGTTCCACACCTCGGCGGCGCTGAGCGGTCGGGCGTCGGCGTCCACGCTCGCGGGCTGGGAGATGAACATGACGGTATGCATGGTCATCGCGGCCAGCCTGCGCGGGTTCGCGTCGCGTTGCAGCCGCGTCGACTTGTTCGCCTCGGTCATCAGCTCGGTGAACAGCGTGAACAGCGCCGCGTGCGCCATGCGCACCTCTGCGGGATGCGAGCTGAGCAGCTGCGGGGCGAATTCGGTGAACAGCGGCCGCTTGGCGTCCGGGTCGGGACGGCAGAGCTGGAAGAGCAGTTCGACCGCGGTGCGCAACTTCTCCAGCGGTTCGACGCTGTTGCTGGTCGCGGCACGGATCTGCTCGACGGTCCGGCCGAGCGCGTCCTCGTAGAGCGCGAGCAGCAGTTCGTGTTTCCCGTCGAATTGCAGGTAGAAACTGCGCAGCGACTGTCGCGACCGGTCGACGACCTCCTGCACCGTGAAGTCGGTGCTGCCCTTCTCGGTGATGATCGCCTGCGCCGCGTCGAGGAAGCGCTGAACCCGTTGACTCGCACGGATTTTGGCCGTCCGGAGCGAGCGGTCCACCGCGCGTTGCTTCCACGCGGGCACGTTGCCTTCATCGGTACGGCTCATAGAGACCTCGAGCCGGTGCATCGATGGGCGGAAGCCCTCCGGAGGATGAACATCATTGAATAGTACCGGAAGGGAAGGAACATTCTACTGATTCGTATATCTCAATTCTTATTAGAAAGATCGAGACTATCCAAAATCAAGAACTACGTTCTCAGGCCCGGTGGGGCGCGTATCCGGCCTCGCCCCTGACGAGGCCGGTACGGAAGACCGCGCCGATCAGGCCGTCGGCTTGGACGAACGCCTGCGGAGCAGCACCGCGAGCAACAGCGCCGCGAGCCCGGCGAAGGCGAGGCCGCCGAGTTTGGTCGCGTTGCCCGCTCCCGCCGCGGCGAGCAGATCGATCGGCTCGGCCGGTTTACGGGGCGCCGACGAGGTCGGCGCCGTGGCGGTGGACGCCGAGGACGCGGCCGGGCTCACCTGCTCCGACGGCGGGACGGCGGCCAGAGTCGGCGGCGCGGGTTCGCCGCCGGGCGCCCCCTGTGTCGAGGCGGTGATCTCCTCGGCCAGGTTGGCGGCGAACTGGCCGATCAGCGTTCCGGCCACGTCCGCGAGCGCGCCACGCCCGAACTGGGCGGGTTTGCCGGTGATCGCCAGATCCGTGTCGACGAAAACCTCGGTGATGCCGTCGGTTTCGACCAGGCGGCAGGTGATGGTCGCCTTGGCCGTTCCGTTGCCACGGGTCTCGCGGCCGCGACCCTCCAGCACGGCGATGCCGCCGTCCTCGTCCTGGAACACGACCTTGATGACACCGCTGTAGCTCAGGCCGACGGGACCGAGCTTGACCTTGATCTTGCCGTGGTAGTCGTCGCCCTCCTTGGAGGTGATGGTCGCGCCGGGCACACAGGGGGCGAGGCGTTCCAGATCGAGCAGCACCGGGAAGGCCTGCGCTGCGGGGACGGGAATCGTGAAGGTGTTGTCGAGTTTCATTGGTGTCCTTCAGAGGTCACGCGGATGTTCACGACTGCCGCGCCGCGGCGTCGGTCGTCTCCGCATCGTTCGCATCGGAATTGTTCGTCCGGTCGCCGTGCGCGTCGGCGATGGAATCGGCCGCGGCGCGAACGGCCCGGATGATGCCCTGGTATCCGGTGCACCGGCAGAGGTTGCCCGAGATCGCGTCGCGGATCTCGGGTTCGGTCGGGTCCGGGTTCTCGCGCAGGAAGGCGGTGGCCGACACGATGAAGCCGGGGGTGCAGAAACCGCATTGCAACCCGTGTTCGGCACGGAACGCGGCCTGCACGGGGGACAGGGTGCCGTCGGGGGCCGCGATGCCCTCGACCGTGGTGAGTTCGGCGCCGTCGGCCTGCACGGCGAAGATCAGGCAGGCCCGGACCGCGTCGCCGTCGAGCATGACGGTGCACGCGCCGCACACACCGTGTTCGCAGCCCAGGTGGGTTCCGGTCAGCCCGCATTTCTCGCGCAGGTAGTCGGCCAGGGTCAGTCGCGGCGCCACGATGTCGCGGCGCGACGCACCGTTGATCGTGACCTCGATCTCGATATCAGTCATCGCTCGCCTCCTCTACGGCACGACGCCACGCGCGCACCACCATTGCCGCGCCGACCCTGCGCCGATAGTCGGCGGAGCCGTGCACATCCGATGTCACCGAATCCAGTCCCGCCGTGGCGGACCGGCCGATTTCCTCGACGTCGATATCGTCGATCGAACGGCCGACGAGTCCGGCCTCGGTGGTTCTGGCCCGCACCGGTGTCGGAGCCAGTCCGATCAGTCCGATCGCGGCGCTCTCGATCCGCGAATCCGCGTCGAGGCGGACCGCGATCGCCGCTCCCGCCATCGCGAAATCGCCACTGCGGCGGGTGAATTCCTCGATGGCGTAGCCGCAGCGGCCACGCCGGACCTGGAATCCGATCGCGGTGACGATCTCGTCGGCCTCCAGATCCGTCGACCACATGCCGGTGAAGAATTCGGCGGCCGGGACGACGCGGCGGCCACGGGGCGACAGCGTCTCGATCTCGGCGTCCAGCGTCAGTGCCACCGTCGGATATTCACCCGCCGGGTCGGCGTGGGCGATCGCGCCGCCGATGGTGCCGCGATTGCGGATCTGGAAATGCCCGATGTGCGGGGTTGCCCGCGCCAGCAGCGGCACCGCGCGCCGCACCTCCTCGGACCGGCCGACGTCGGCATGGGTCGTCCCCGCCCCGATCCACACCGTGTCGCCGCTGGTCCGGATGCCGCGCAATTCGGTCACCTTGCGCAGGTCGACCAAATGGTCGAAGACCGCCAGCCGCAACGCCAGCATCGGCATCAGACTCTGACCGCCCGCGATGATCTTGGCCTCCTCGCCGAGGTCGGCGAGCAGGGTCACGGCCTCCTCGGCGGTGGCGGGGGCGTGGTATTCGAAGGCCGCCGGTTTCATGCGGGACCCTTTCCGGCGGCGCGCGCCTCGTCGAGCATCGACACGATCGTGGCGGGGGACAGCGGCAGTTTCGAGATCTCCACACCGAACGGCGACAGCGCGTCGGCGACGGCGTTGAGGATCGCCGGTGTCGAACCGATCGCCCCGCCCTCCCCGACGCCCTTGAAACTGCCCGGCCCCGGGCTCGGGGTCTCGACGTGACCGACCTCGATGCGCGGCACCTCCGACGCCGTCGGCATCAGGTAGTCGAGGAAGGTGGTGGCGACCGGGTTGCCGCTCTCGTCGTAGGCGAGATTCTCGTAGAGCGCGCCGCCGATGCCCTGCACGGTGCCGCCGTAGATCTGGCCCTCGACCACGGCCGGGTTGATCATGGGGCCGCAGTCCTCGCTGACGATGTAGCGCAACAGTGTCACCTCGCCGGTCTCGATATCGACCTCGCAGGTGCACAGGTGGGTGGCATTGGCCCAGATCGCCATCTGCGTGGTCTTGTGCCGTCCGACGGCCTCGAGACCGGGCGGTATGCCCGGCGGCAGCGCGTCGGCCTGGAGGTAGGCGATCTCGGCGATCTCGGCCAGTGTGAGCACCTTGTCGGGGTTGCCGACCACGGTGGCCCTGCTGGCCGCGAACTCGATCTCGTCCACGGCGACGCCGAGACGATGCGCGGCGATCGCGATGATGCGCTCGCGCAGGGGCGCGGCCGTCGCGGCGATCGCGCCTGCGGTCATCGAACCGGAGCGACTGCCCTGGGTGCCGCCGCCGAAGGGGGTGACGGCGGTATCGCCCTGCACGGTGCGCACATCGGCGATATCGGCGCCGAGCGCGTCGGCGGTCAACTGGACGACGGTGGTCTCGATGCTGTTACCCGCCGAACCGCCCGCGACGAAGACGTTGACCTTGCCGCTGGGCGCGATCCGGATGGTGGCGCCCTCGGTGCTCAGGAACGGACTCGCGCCCGCCGTCGGCTCGATATAGGTGCAGGTGCCGACGCCGAGGTAGCGGCCTTCGGCGCGGGCGGCGCGCTGCTGGGCGCGGAACGCGTCGTAGTCGAGCATCTGGACCGCCTGCTCCAACGTCTCCATCGGGGAGGCGTTGTCGTAGACCATGCCGTTGGGGTTGGGGAAGGGGAATTCGTCGCGGCGCAGGATATTTCGTCTGCGCAATTCGATCGGGTCGATACCGATCCGGCGTGCGGCGTGATCGAGCAGCACTTCGCGGGCCACCGACTCGAACTGCCACGGTCCGCGGTAGGCGATGCGGCCGACGGTGTTGGAGTAGAGGAATTTCGCGTGGAAGGAGGCGTTCGTGACCCGGTAGGGGCCGGGGAACAGCATGCCGACCGGAACGCCGCCGGTGATCGGTGAAGGCGTCGGGTAGGCGCCGACGTTCTGCGTGTGCTCGATGGAGGCGGCCAGGATCTTGCCATCGTCGTCGAAAGCCATTCCGACAGAAGCGTGTTCGTGTCGCGACATCCCGGCGGACATGAGATTTTCCTGCCGGTCCTCGATCCATTTCACGGCCGAGCCGAGTGTGCGCGCCGCCAGCAGCACGCAGGCCTCTTCGCGCAGCGGCGCGACCTTCATGCCGAAGCCGCCGCCGGTGTCGCGGGCCAGGACGCGCACCTGGTGCTCGTCTATGCCGAGCAGTCGCGCGGTGAAACCGCGGACCTCGAAGGGGGATTGGGTGGAGGCCCAGATCGTCATCTCCGAGGTGGGGATCGACCATTCCGCGACGATGCCCCTTGTCTCCATCGGCACCGGCGAATAGGCCTGCTGGAAGATCTGCTGGCGCACCACGTGGGCGGCCGAGTCGAAGATCGGCGCGAGGTCCGAGGCCGGGCGGCCGCCGATCTCGCCCGCGGAATTACCGGCGAAACCGGCGTGCACGAGGTTCGGTGATTCGCCCGCGGTGATGTAGTCGACCACCGGGTCGAGCGGTTCGTAGTCGATGATCACCTGTTCGACGGCGTCCTCGGCGATGTAGCGATCGACGGCGATCACGAGGACCACCGGGTCGCCGACGAAGCGGACCTCCTCCTCGGCCAGCGGCGGACGCGGCACCGGCGGCATGCCGACCATGTCGAGTCCGTAGGAGATCTGGTGCGCGGTGGGATTGAGGTCGGCGGCGGTGTAGACGGCCAGTACGCCGTCGAGTTCGAGCGCGCCGGAGACGTCGATGTCGCCGATGCGCGCGCGTGGCAGCGGGCTGCGAACGAAGCACGCGTGCACCATGCCGGGGCGCGTGACGTCGTCGACGAAGGTGCCCGCTCCGGTGACCAGGCGCGCGTCCTCGACCCGGGGTACCCGGGAGCCGACGACGCCGGTGCTGGGTGGGGTGTGCGTGCGGGTCATCTCGCGGGTCTCCGGCCGTATCCGCCGTCCACCCCGATGGGCTGCCTGGAAGAAGTCATCCGGCTGGTACTCCGTTCACCTCGGATGCCGACCGGTGCCGCCCCGCGCGGGCTTCGGCGCCGTCGGCGAGTTCGGACATCGTGAGGGGCATCGTGATCGGAGGTCGGGGTCGGGCGCGCGGGCCGGGGCTGCGGGCCGCTCGCGGGACGACGGGTGCCGTTCGTGGATGCTGAACATGTGTTTAGCATTGAGATTCGCGGGATGTCAACCGCCTATGCCGTAAACGGATATGTCGCTAGAATCGTACGAGAATTGTATTCTCGCTGACAGTGCGACGTGATCGGAGTCCCTGGCAGGCTCCCATCCGATCGGCGGCGGGCCGTTCTCGCGGGCCGGAGCCGATGACTGCGAGAGGACTCCCATGCGTGAACTCGGTGCGCATCTGCTGCGATGGCATGCCGCGGGAGCCTCGTATGTGCTGGCCACGGTGGTCGGCGTGACCGGAAGCGCGCCGCGCCCGCCCGGGGCGACGATGGCCGTCGACGCCGAGGGCAATATTCGGGGGAGTCTGTCCGGAGGATGCGTCGAGGGCGCGGTCCTCGAATTGTGCGGTCGAGTGCTCGAGACCGGTGAACCAGTCCGCGAGATTTTCGGATACAGCGATAGCGACGCCTTTGCCGTCGGCCTGACCTGTGGCGGCGAGTTGGAGATTCTGGTCCATCGGATCACCCCGGACCGGTATCCGATCATCGAAGCCGTACTCGAAGCCGTACTCGATGCCGACGGTGGACCGGTCGCACTCGTGCGCGATCTGGAGTCGGGGGAGATGCTGGCGCTGCGCCCGGACAGCGTGGTCGGGCCCGACGCCGACCCGACGCTCGTGGCTCGGGCGCGGGCCATGCTCGACACCGCGAGCACCGCGGTGCGGGTGATCGGCTGCGCTGATCGGGAAAGAACGGTTTTCATAGAATCGTTCGCGTCGCCCCCGCGCATGCTGGTCTTCGGCGCGACGGATTTCACCACCGCGCTGTGCCGGGTCGGCCGGTTGCTCGGCTATCACGTCACCGTGTGCGAGGCGCGTCCCGCTTTCGCCGATCCGGCCAGGATGCCCGACGCGCACGAGGTCGTGCGGGAATGGCCGAACACCTATCTCGCGCGCACCCACGTCGACGCGCGCACCGTGATCTGCGTGCTGACCCACGATCCGAAATTCGACATTCCCGTACTGGTCGAGGCGCTGCGACGTCCGGTGGCCTATGTCGGCGCGATGGGGTCGCGGCGCGCGGACCGGGAACGCAGGCTGCGATTGCGCGCGGCCGGACTGGGCGACGAGCAGTTGCGTCGGCTGCGTTCGCCGATCGGCCTCGAACTCGGCGGGCAGACGCCGGAGGAGACCGCCGTCGCGATCGGCGCGGAGATCGTCGCCGTGCGACGGGGTGGTTCGGCGCGGCCACTGTCGGTGACCGATCGCCCCATTCATCCGGGTGGCCTCGTGTCCGGCGTGACACCGGCCGAGCAACTCGCCGCGGGGTGAACATCGAGGGGCTCGAGGTGCGGTTCCCGGCCGATACCGCCGGGAACCGCGCTCGTGGATCAGGCGTCGAGGAAGAGGTCGAGAGTGGGGTTGTCGCCGCCGCCGTAGCGGGACATATCGTCGATGCCGGTGAAGCGTTTCACCGCGTCCTCGTCGATGAAGGTGTTCCCGGTGATCTTGCCCGAGGGCTGGGTCATGATCGCGACGGCGGCGTCGGCCATGATGCGCGGGCTGCGGGCGGCGTTCAGGCGCTCCTCGCCGTTGTCGAGATTGGCGACCGCCGAGGTGGCGATATAGGTCTGCGGCCACAGGCAGTTGAAGCCGATCGCGGCGTCGGCGTACTCGGTGGCCCAGCCGAGGGTCAGCAGGCTCATACCGTATTTCGACACGGTGTAGACCGGGTGCGCGCCGAGCCAGTACGGATTCATGTTGATCGGGGGCGCGATGGTCAGCACGTGGGCGTTGGCCGATTTGCGCAGGTGCGGCAGGCATGCCTTGGTCAGCAGGAAGGTGCCGCGGATATTGATGTCCTGCATCAGGTCGAACTTCTTGGCCGAGAGCTGCTCGGTCGGGTCGGTGGCGATGGCGCTGGCGTTGTTCACGACCAGGTCGACGCCGCCGAACCGTTCGACGGCGAGGTCGACGGCCCGCTGGACGTCCTCTTCGTTACGCACGTCGCCGACCACCGCCGCGGCGTGTCCGCCCGCGGCCTCGACATCGGCGGCCGCGGTGTGGACCGTTCCGGGCAGTCGCGGATGCGGTTCGCCGGTCTTGGCGAGCAGCACGACGTTCGCGCCCTGCTCGGCGGCGGCGAGGGCGATCGCCAGCCCGATTCCGCGGCTCGCGCCGGAGACGACCAGCGTGCGGTCGGTCAGTTGTCGTTCCTGATCGGACATCGTTCTCCTCAGTCCCGAGAGTGTCCCGAGAACATTTTGCGGTCTCGTTCACACCAAACGGTATTGGCATTCTCCTAAAGCGAAAGTATCGTATTCAATGATGAACAACCAAGTGCAGACCTCGTCCGGAATCCCGCTGGAGCCGATCTACGGACCGGATGACCGGCGCGGTGACCCGCCCGACCCGGGCGCTTATCCCTTCACGCGCGGAAACTTCGCCACCGGCTACCGGGGGCGACTGTGGACTTTCCGGCAGTACTCCGGTTTCGGAACCGCCGAAGAGTCCAATGAGCGATACCGCTACCTGCTCGGGCAGGGCGGTACCGGCTTGTCGGTCGCGCTCGACCTCCCCACCCAATGCGGGTACGACTCCGACGACCCCGAGGTGAGTGAGGAAGTCGGCCGCGTCGGTGTCGCGGTCGACACCCTCGCCGACGCCGAGGTGCTCTTCGACGGCATCCCGCTGGACAAGATCAGCACGAGCTTCACGATCAACGGCACCGCCGCGATCCTGCTGGCCTTCTACGTGGCCGCCGCGGAGAAAAAGGGTGTGCCCAGGGAGAAGCTGACCGGCACGATCCAGAACGACATCCTCAAGGAATACGCCTCGCGCGGCACCTGGATCTGGCCGCCGGAGCCCTCGCTTCGCCTGATCGCCGACACCATCGAGTTCTGTGCCGCGGAGGTACCGCGGTTCAACGCGATCTCGGTGGCCGGGGCGCATTTCCGCGACGCGGGCGCGACCGCCGTGCAGGAGATGGCGTTCACGCTGGCCGACGGCGTCACCTACTGTGACACCGTCGTCGAGCGCGGCCGGATGACGATCGATCAGTTCGCCCCGCAGATCTCCTTCTTCTTCTACACCCACGGCGATTTCTTCGAGGAGATCGCGAAGTACCGCGCGGGCAGGCGTCGCTGGGCGACCCTGGTGCGCGAGCGGTACGGCGCGACCACCGACAAGGCCTCGATGTTCCGCTTCGGCTGTGTGGCCGGCGGCGCCTCGCTGTACGCGCCGCAGGCCCAGAACAACCTGGTCCGCGTCGCCTACGAGGCGCTGGCCTCGGTGCTCGGCGGGGTGCAGTCGATGTTCACCGCCGCGTGGGACGAGCCGTTCGCGCTGCCGAGCGAGGATTCGGCCACCCTGGCGCTGCGCACCCAGCAGGTGCTGGCCTACGAGACCGGCGTCACCCGGGTCGCCGACCCGCTCGGCGGCTCCTACTTCGTGGAAGCGCTCACCGACGCCACCGAGGAGAAGATCATCGAGATCATGCGTGACCTCGACGATCACGGCGGCATGGTGCGCTGCATCGAAGACGGTTACCTCCAGGGCCTCATCGCCGACGAGGCGTTCAAACTCCACCACGAGGTGGAGAAGGGCGAACGCCCGGTGGTCGGTGTCAACAAATTCGTCTCCGACGAACCCGCCCCCGATATCGGTACCTACGAACTCGACGCCGAGGGGCGCGAGCGACAGCTCAAGCGACTGGCGCGGGTGAAAGCCGAACGTGATCCCGCCGCCGTTCGCGACACCCTTGCCGCGCTCTCGCGCGGCGCCGAAGGAGACGACAACCTGATGCATCGCCTGATCGATTGCGCCAACGCCTACTGCACGGTCGGTGAGATGACCGCCGCGCTGAAGTCGGTATGGGGCGAATTCCAGCAGCCGGTGGTGTTCTGATGCCCGCTCGCGTAATGGTCGCCAAACCAGGTCTGGACGGACACGACCGCGGCGCGAAGATCGTCGCCCGTACGCTGCGCGACGCCGGATTCGAGGTGGTCTACACCGGGATTCGCCAGCGTGTGGAGGACATCGTCTCCATCGCCTTACAGGAGGACGTCGCCGTCGTCGGCCTCAGCATCCTGTCGGGCGCGCACGTCGCACTCACCGCCCGCGTGGTGAACGCGCTGCGCGAGGCCGACGCCGGTGATATCGCGGTGGTCGTCGGCGGGACCATCCCGCAGGCCGACGTGCCGAAACTGCTGGAGGCCGGTGCGAAGGCAGTGTTCCCGACCAGCACCCCGCTCGAGACGCTCGTCACCGAGATTCGCGCACTGACCGGAACACCGGCCCCGTGATCCAACGGATGCCGACGACACACAGCTTGGAGGAACAGTGCGCATCGGAGTAATGATCGGGCCGGAGAAGGGTGACTCCGGGCGCAAGCTCGAGCGCATGCTCCGCGATATCGAGTGGGCCGAATCGGCGGGGATGGACACCGCGTGGATCCCGCAGATCCCCACCGATTTCGACGCCCTGATCACGATCGCCGCGATGGGTTTGAAAACCTCGCGTATCGAATTGGGTACCGCCGTGGTGCCGTTGCAGGCGCAGCATCCCATCGCGCTGGCCCGCCAAGCGTTGTCGGCACAGGCCGCTGCCGGGGGCAGGTTGGCGCTCGGCGTCGGCCCGTCGCACCACTGGATCGTCAGCGATATGCTCGGCCTGCCCTACGACAAGCCCGCCGCCTACACCCGCGACTACCTCGAGGTGCTCAACGCGGGCCTGGTCGGTTCGGGTTCGGTGGACGTGGAGAACGACACGTTCACGGTGCACAACCCCCTCGATCTCGGCCCGGTCGCCCCGGTGCCGGTGCTGATCGCCGCGCTGGGACCGGTGATGCTGCGCATCGCGGGCGAGCAGGCCGACGGCACCGTGCTGTGGATGGCCGACGAGCGCGCCATCGAGAGCCATATCGTCCCCAAGATCAGCAAGGCCGCCGCGGACGCGGGCAGGCCCGCGCCGCGCGTGGTCGCCGGACTTCCGGTCTGCCTGTGCGAACCCAACCGGGTCGACGAGGCGAAGGCGCGCGCCAATCGCATTCTCGCCGAGGCCGAGGTCTCGCCGAACTACCAGCGTCTGCTGGATCAGGGGTCGGCGCAGAACGTCGGCGATATGTGTATCGCCGGTGACGAGAAGCAGATCGAGGCCGGTCTGCGGCGCTACGCCGACGCGGGTGCGACGGATATGTCGATCCGGCTGTTGCCGATCGGTGAGACCCGCGACGAACTGGTGGCGTCCAAGCAGCGCACCAGGGAGATGATCGCGGCGCTTGCCCAGGAGCTGCGATGAGCGTTCCGAATTCCGGCCCGCTGGCCGGAATTCGGATACTCGAGGTCGGCACCATGCTCGCCGGTCCGTACGCGACGATGATGCTCGCCGATCTCGGGGCCGAGGTCACCAAGGTGGAGCCCGCGACCGGCGATATCTCACGACAGGTCAGCGACAGCTATTTCGCCAGCCTCAACCGTGGGAAGCGGAGCGTCCGTATCGAGATCGGTAGCGAGGCGGGCCGCGCCCGTCTCGGTGAACTGGTCGGGCAGTCGCACGCGCTGCTGGTGAATCTGAAGCCGTCGGCTATTCGGCGACTCGGCCTCACCTACGAGGCGCTGCGGCAGCACAACGAGAAGATCGTCTGCGTCGCGATCACCGGATACGGGCTCTACGGCGGCGACGATCCGGCGTTCGACTACATCGTCCAGGCCGCCGCGGGTATCGCGGCGCTCACCGGCGATCCGACGGGTCCGCCGACCCTGCCCGGCTATTCGTCGGCCGACAACTCGACCGGCCTGACCGCCGCGCTCGGCCTGCTGGCCCAGATCGTGTCCGGTCGGGGCGGGCAGGTGGATGTCTCGCTCTACGAGACGATGCTGTCGCAGTTGAACTACCACGCCGCCGCCTACCTCAACGACGGTAAGCGACCGGAGCGCCGCCCCCACGGCGCGCATTCGTATTACGTTCCGGCCCAGATCTTCCCGACGGCGCAGGGCTACCTCGCGCTGTTCGTGACCCACGACGGGTTCTGGAAGACCTTCGCCGCCGAGGCGGGTGTCGACGGGTTCGAGCTGATGGCGGATCGCGCCGCGCGTCGCACCGAGGTGCTCGACGCGGTCACCACCGCGTTGGCCGCCGATACCGCGGTCGGCTGGGAAGCGCGCCTGCGCCCGTTGGGCATTCCCGCCGCCGCGGTGCGGGATCTGCCGGAGGCGTTGGACACCAGTCCGGACGCGGTGGTGACGGCGGGACAGTTCCGTCTGGTCGGCAATCCGATCCGGATCGACGGGTACGAGCCCGCGTACGGCCCGCCGCCTCGGCTCGGTGAGCACGACGACTGAGTCCGTGCGCGACGAAACCCTGGGGCGGCCCGTGATATTCACGGGCCGCCCCCTCGGTTCACTGGTCGTAGTCGACGGTGATCGATTCGCTGTCGGGCACCGCCTGGCAGGTCAGGACGTAGCCGTCGTCGACCTCGTCGTCGGTCAGGGCCTGGTTGGCGCGCATCGTCGCGTGGCCCGCGGTCACCTTGGCCATGCAGGTGGCGCAGTTGCCCGCCTCGCACGAGAACGGCGGGGTGAAACCGGCACGGCGGGCGCTCTCGAGCAGCGTCTCGCCCTCCTTGCGCGGTACCGACTTCTTCTTGCGCTTGAGGGTGATATTGACATTGCCCAGTTCGACCGCGGCCTCGGTGGGCGACGGGCTCTGCACGGGCGCGGTCGCGACGGTGTCGGGCGTCGCCTCCACGGTCTCGCCCGGAATCGGCGCGGCGGCGCCGAATCGCTCGCTGTGCACCAGACCCGGTCCCGGCAGCGCGAGTTCGATCATCTCCATGAACGCCTCGGGGCCGCAGATGTAACTGTCGCCGTGGCCGTCGGCGCCGACGAAGGTCTTGATCGCCTCGGCGTCGAGGAAACCCGCCGTGGAATCCAGGTGCCTGATCACTTCCAGCCTGCCGGGGTACTTCTGGGCCAGCTCCTTCAGAGCTGTGTCGAAGATCACCGAATCCGCGTCGCGATCGGCGCACAACAACCGAACCGATCGGTCGGTCGTCGCCAGTGCGGATTTGGCCAGCGACAGGATCGGGGTGATACCGCTGCCGCCACTGAAACCCAGCAGCGGGACATCGGTCTCGCGCAGGCAGAACCGGCCCGCCGCCCTGGTCACCTCGACTTCGTCACCCTCGGTGAGGTTGTCGTGCATCCAGTTCGACACCGCGCCGCCCGGCACCCGTTTGACCGTCGTCATCAGCTCACCATCGGTTTCGGGTGCGCTGGACATCGAATACGCGCGATACAGCTCGGTGCCGTCGACGGTGACCTTGAATGTGCAGAACTGCCCGGCTGTGTAGGAGATCGGCCCGTCGTGCGGCGCGAGCACGAACGTCCGGGCGTCGACGCTCTCCTTCACGATCCGGGTCACCGTCGCGCGCTGGAACAAAGAGGGTCTCGCCATGAGCCGCAGCCTCCTGGTATTAAGGTTCTAGTAGTAAGAGAATTATATTCTCACTCACGAGACGGGATCTCTCAAATGTCGCCAGGAAGCAAGTCGAGTGCGCTCGACTTCGAGGGGCGGTCCTACTCACGGGACGACCTCGACGACCTCGCGGCAGGTTTGGCGGACGAACTGGCCGCCGAGGGTGTGCGAACCGGTGATCGGGTGGCGCTCATGTCGTCCAACCGTCCCGAATTCGTGATCGCGGTGCTGGCGATCTGGCGACTCGGCGCGGCCGTCGTCCTGCTGAGTCCGGCCTGGAAACACGACGAGGTCGCGCACGCGCTCGCGGTGACCGGACCGACCCGCGCGGTCGGCGACAACCCGGTGCTCGGCGCGCTGCTGCCGATGCGCGATCTCGACCGCCCGATATCCCCGCGTGCCGCCGACACAACGTCGCCCGATCCCGCCGCCGACGCGGTGCTGGTGTTCAGTTCCGGCACCACGGGCCTGCCGAAGGCGGTCCGCCACACCCACGCTTCGCTGGCCTTCGGGGTGCGGCAGTGGATCGAGGTGCTCGGACTCACCGGCGCGGACCGCATCCAGATCGCCACCCCGCCCTCCCATATCCTCGGGCTGCTCAATATAGTGACCGCGCTCCAGGCGGGCGCGTGGATGCGGCTGCACCGCCGCTTCGACCTGGACACCATGCTCGGCTGTATCCGGGACGACCGGATCACCATCGAGATGGCCGTCGCGCCGATCGCCCTCGCCATCGCGTCACATCCGAAACTCGAAACTTTCGATTTGAGTTCGCTGCGCTACATCATGTGGGGCGCCACCCCGGTCACCGCCGCCGTCGCCGAACAGGTCACCGCGCGCACCGGGGTGCGCTGGCTACCCGCCTACGGTGCGAGCGAATTACCCGTGATCGCCTGCAATCCGCTCGACGGCGCACGCCTGGACACCGTCGGCAAGGCCGCGCCGGGAGTTCGCGTGCGCGTGGTGTCACTCGACACCGGCGAGGTTCTCGCGGCCGGGCAGACAGGCGAGATCCAGTGCCGCGCGGACTCGGTGATGGCGGGGTATCTGCCCGCCGAGGCGACCGCGAGCGCGTTCGACGACGGCTGGTACCGCACCGGCGACGTCGGCCACGTCGACGACGACGGCTGGATCCGGCTGACCGACCGGGCCAAGGAGATGATCAAGGTCCGCGGATTCCAGGTCGCCCCCGCCGAGATCGAGGCCGTCCTGCACGGCCATCCGCTCGTGCGCGACTGTGCCGTGTTCGGCGTCCCCGCCGAGGACGGCGAATCCGTCGTCGCCGCGGTAGCGGTTGTGGACACCGCCGCGATAGCGGACGCGGACACCCTCACCGAAGACGAACTGATCGCCCTGGTCGGTACCCGACTGGCCACCTACAAGCGGCCGCGCCGGGTCGTCTTCGTCCCCGAAATTCCCCGCCTGCCGTCCGGCAAGGTGTTGCGTCGAGTCCTGAAGGAGCGCTATGGACGTCCGTCTGACCAGTGAACAGCGGCAACTGCGCGATGCCGCAGCCAAATTGGCCGATGATCTAGGTCCTGGATCGGTCGCCGAACTCGATGACGAGAAACGCCGCGCGCGGCTCGAGCGGGCGGTCGATGTCGCCGGCTGGCGAGCCCTGCGCACCGACGGCGCCTCCGGCGTCGAAGTCGCCATCGTGGCCGAGGAATTCGGTCGTCGTCTGATCGACGTCGCGTTCCTCGGCCCGGTACTGGCCGACGATCTGTACGGCAAACCCGCCGAGGACGGCGACACCTGGACCGTCGCCGTCGGTGAGCGCGCGATCGACGCGCGCGATCGCGGCCGGGCGCTGTTCGTCGAGGACAACAGCCTTTTCGCGATCTCGGTCGGCGACGCCGCCCCCGGCGCGGATCTCACCCGGCACAAGGCGCACCTGACCGGTGACCGCGAACATATCGGCGAGCTGTCGGCCGATCAGGTCATCCAGTGGCAGGCCCTCGCCGTCACCGTGACGACGGCGGACCTGCTCGGCGTCGCCCGCGGCGCACAGGATCTGGCGGTCGAATACGCCAAGATGCGTGAGCAGTACGGCAAGACCATCGGGTCCTACCAGGCCGTCGCGCATCTGCTCGCCGAGAGCCAGGCCCTGATCGAGGGCTCGGTCAGCGTGCTGCGCCACGCGGCATGGGCCGTGGACGAATTGACCCCCGCCGAGGCGTTGCGCGCCGCGCGGATCGCCAAGCTCTACACCGCTCGTGCCGCGCGCACCATCTGTGAGACCTCGATCCAGGTGCACGGCGGCATCGGCAACACCTGGGAATGTCTCGCGCACGTCTACCTGCGTCGCGCGCTGACCTCGACCGAACTGTTCCCCGTACGTCTGGAGGAGATCGACCTTGGACTTTCGTGATTCACCGCAGGAGGCCGAATTCCGCACGCGACTGCGGAACTGGCTCGCCGAGATTGCCGGGACCTTCCCGACCTCGGGTGACGAATACTGGGCCAAACAGGGTGAGTGGCACCGCGCGCTGTACGAGGCGGGATTCTTCGGGACCTCGTGGCCCGAGGAATTCGGCGGCCAGAACCTGCCGCCCGTCTTCGACGTCATCGTCGACGAGGAACTCGCGGTCGCGGGCGCGCCGCCGCGGCCCAGCCTCGGATATCTGGTCCAGGGACTCGGCAGGCACGGCAGCAAGGAATTGCAGCAGCGCTTCCTGCCCGGTCTGATCAACGGCACCGAACGCTGGTGCCAGGGCTTCTCCGAGCCGGGCGCCGGTTCGGACCTGGCGTCGTTGTCGACCACCGCGACCCGCGACGGCGACAACTACATCATCCACGGTCACAAGATCTGGACCAGCTACTCCGATGTCGCCGACTGGTGTCTGCTGCTGGCGCGGACCGATTCGACCGTGGCACGCCACAAAGGCATCTCGGCGTTCCTCATCTCGATGCATCAGCCCGGTATCGAACAGCGTCCGCTCAAGATGATCAGCGGTGTGACCAAGGAATTCGGCCAGGTCCTCTTCGACGGCGCGGTCGTGCCCGCCGACCAGATGGTCGGCGAACCGGGCGACGGCTGGAAGATGGCGATGACCGTCGTCGGTCACGAACGTGAACCCTCGACCCTCGGTTTCGCGGCGCGCTACGGAAAACTGGTGCGCCAGATGTCGGCTCGCGTCGACGGCCGGAATCCCGACGAACTGGCCTGGGCCGCGGTCGAGGTGGAGATGTTGCGTCTGCACGTGCGCCGTCGGCTGTCCGAACAGCTCGACGGTGTGGTCCACGGACCCGACGGCTCGCTCGACAAATTGCTGATGACCTGGGTCGATCAAGCGGTGGGGCACGCGGCGCTCGCCGTCGGCGGCACCGACGACACCGAACTGATGGGCAGCTACTTCTACAGCCGGGCCCAGAGCGTCATGGGCGGCACCTCGCAGATCCAGAAGAACATCATCGCCTCGCGCATTCTCGGACTAGGAGTTTGACCATGTACGACATGCCCGACGAGATCCAGGTCGAGGCCGACGGCCCGCTGCGGATCATCACCCTGAATCGGCCCGACGCGCTCAACGCGGTCAACGACGACCTGCACGCGGGTCTGGCCAGGCTCTGGCCCCGGCTCAGCCGCGACCGTGACGCGCGGGTCGCGGTGCTGACCGGTGCGGGCAAGGCCTTCTCGGCCGGTGGCGATTTCGCCTACCTCGCCGAACTGGGCAGCGACGCGGATCTGCGCGCCAAAACCATCTCCGACGGCCGCGACATCGTCCTCGGGATGACGCGCTGCCGGGTACCGGTGGTGGCCGCGGTGAACGGCCCCGCCGTGGGACTGGGATGCAGTCTGGTCGCACTCAGCGATGTGGCCTACATCGCCGAGACCGCGTACCTGAAGGATCCGCACGTCCAGGTGGGACTGGTCGCCGCCGACGGCGGTCCGCTGACCTGGCCGTTGCACACGAGTCTGCTTCTCGCCAAGGAATACGCGCTGACCGGCGCGAAGATTCCGGCCGAGCGGGCGCGCGAGATGGGGCTGGTGAATCATGTTGTCGCCGATCCGCTCAACGAAGCCCTCGCCTGCGCCAAGCGCATCCTCGAACTGCCGCGTCAAGCCGTCGAGAGCACCAAGCGGCTGATGAACGTGCATCTGGAGCGCGCGGTCCTGGCGACGCTGGATTACGCGCTCGCCGCGGAGGAAGCCTCCTTCCAGACCGAGGAATTCCACGCGGTGATCGCGGGTCTCACCAAGCGCGGCTGATTTGTCGGTCGGCGTGCCGCACCGTATGGCGCGCCGACCGGTCGTGGCGACCACCACGAACGCCGCGACAACGAAAATCCCCCGGAAACCACAGTTTCCGGGGGATTTTCACGTTCTGATCGGCGAGCCGTGCGCTCGGCCCGAGCGGACATTCTCGCTCGCGAGATGCGGGATGCCGCTGCTTTGTGGGGATTTCGACCGCTCAGGCCGTTGTCAGCGGGCCGCGATGAGATGTTCGGAACGCTGCACGGTTCCGGTGATCCCGTCGGCGTTCTGGGCCGCGAGCAGGACTGCCGCGTCGGCCATCGCCTCGGGCGGCTCGACCATTTCCGGTGGAATCTCGCGTCCGCCGCTGCCTGCCTGCCAGCCTTCGGTCAGTACGACCCTGGTCGGGCTCAGGCAGTTGACGGCGATATTGTCGCCACGCAGGTCCGAGGCCAAGCCGAGGTACATTCGCTCGACCGCGGCTTTGGAGATCCAGTAGGCGTTCGAGCCCCGGTCGATCATGTCGACGCCGGTGGTGGTGATCGCGATGAGTGAACCGCCGCCGCGAGCCCGCAGATGCGGAATCGCCGCCTTGGTCACCAGGAAGACTCCGGTCAGATTCACATCCAGGCACAGCTGCCAGCGTTTGAGCGGCGTCTTCTCGATCGGCGCCAGCCACATCACACCCGCGTTGGCCACGAGGATGTCGATGCCGCCGAACTCGGCGACGGTCGCGGCGATCGCGGATTCGACGGATTCCTCGTTCGTGACATCGCACGGCACGGGTAGCGCTCGGCCGCCCGCCGCGGTGATGCGTTGCGCGACAGCGTGAATCGTTCCGGGCAGCGCGCCTTCCTGTTCGGAACGCGCGGCGACGGCGACCGAGGCGCCCGCCGCGGCGAGCCCTTCGGCCACGGCCGCGCCGATACCGCGGCTCGCGCCCGCCACGAAGGCGACCTTGCCGGTCAGGTCGCCTGTCGCGGGTAGAACTGTGTCACTCATTTCGGCGGGAAACGCAGCGCGCCGTCGAGACGGATGACCTCGCCGTTGAGGTAGTCGTTGTCGATGATCGACAGCGCCAGCTTGGCGTACTCGTCGGAACGGCCCATACGCTTGGGGAAGGGGACCTGCGGACCCCAGTAGCCCTCGAGCTGGTCAGCCGCCTTGCCGTATGCGGGGGTGTTCACGGTGCCGGGGGCGATGCTCACCACGCGGATACCCGCGGGGGACAGGTCGCGCGCGGCCACCAGGGTCATACCGACCACGCCACCCTTGGCGGCGGCGTAGGGGAGCTGACCGATCTGGCCCTCGAACGCGGCGATCGAGGCGGTGTTGATGATCACACCGCGGGCGCCTTCCTCCAGCGGCTCGGTCTTGGCGATCGCGGCCGCCGACAGACGCAGGATGTTGAACACCGCGGTGAGGTAGAACTCGATGGTGGTACGGAAACCATCGAGAGCCAGCGGGGAGCCGTCCTTGCCGATCAGCCTGCCGCCCGAGGCGGGGCCGCCGTGGGTGTCGACCGAGATCCGCAGCGGGCCGAGGGCTTCGGCCTCGGCGATGGCCGCGAGCACCGAATCCTCGTCGGTGGCGTCGGTGTGTACGTAGGTGATGCCGAGCTCGTTCGCGAGCTCTTTGCCCTTGTCGTCGGCCACGTCGGCGACGACGACCTTCGCGCCTGCCGCGTGCAGTCGACGGACGGTCGCCTCGCCGAGACCACCGGTTCCACCGACGACGAGCGCGGAGCTTCCACTTATCTGCATGTCATAATCCTATCTTGCAACTGTCACTCTCGTACTGAGAAAATAGCATTCTCGCGACTATCGGCATGATTGCCGAAAAGCTCTCGAATCGCAATCTCGTCCGCTCGTAAATGGAGGCCAACCAATGCCTGAAGCCGTCATCGTGTCCGCCCTGCGGACCCCCATCGGCACCGCGCGCAAGGGCACCCTGCGCGCCACCAACGCCTTCGATCTCGCCAAGCATGTCGTCAGTGCCGCCGCCGAAGGTCTCGATGCCGACCGCATCGACGACGTGGTCCTCGGTGAGGGCCGCTACGGCGGCGGCGTGCTCGCCCGCCACGCGGCCGTGACCGCCGGGCTCACCTCCGCGCCGGGCGTGGCGCAGAACCGGCACTGCGCGGCCGGAATGGCCGCGGTGCAAAGTGCGGCGGGCAGCATCCGGGCCGGAATGGACGAACTGATCATCGCGGGCGGTGTGAACTCCGATTCCACCGCGCCCCGGGTCCGGTTCCAGGTCGGCGAGGACTCCTGGATCGACCCGTGGGTCTCGCCCAGCCACCCTGATCGCCCGGATGCCCCGGCGATGGATATGTCCATCACCGTCGGCTGGAACGCCGCGGTCAAGGCCGGGCTCACCCGTGACGACCTCGACGCGTGGGCGCTGCGCTCGCACCGCAATGCCATCGCCGCCATCGACGAGGGCCGTTTCAAGGAAGAGATCGTCCCGATCGACACCCCGTTCGGCCTGTTCGACACCGACGAGCACCCGCGTCGCGACACCAGCCTGGAGAAGCTGGGCTCGCTGAAGGTGCTGCACCCGGAGATCGAGGGCTTCTCGATCACCGCGGGCAACTCCTCGGGCGCCAACGACGGCGCGGCCGCACTGGCCATCGCCAGCGACGCGCTCGGCCTGCCCGCCCTCGGCTACATCCGCTCGTGGGCCTCGGTCGGCGTCGATCCCGCCATCACCGGCCTCGCGCCCATCGAGGCGATCAACAAGGCCGTCAAGCGGGCCGGGATCTCGCTGTCGGAAGTGAAGCTCATCGAGATCAACGAGGCGTTCGCCTCCGTTCCGATCGCGGCCATCCGGGCGCTGGACCTGGACCCGGACTCGGTCAACTTCAGCGGCAGCGGCTGCTCGCTCGGACACCCCGTCGCCGCCACCGGTGCGCGGATGATCGTCACCCTGGTGCACGAACTGCGTCGTCGCGGCGGCGGTTTCGGCATCGCCGCGCTGTGCGCGGGCGGCGGCATGGGTTCGGCCACCGTGATCGAGGTCCCCGCCCCGTGATCGGGCCGGACACGCACTGGCAGGACACCGTGGACACGACGGTTCGGAGCAGGCGGTGATCGCGGAGACCGCGACCATCGCCGAACTGCTCGATCAGGCGAGGTCGGGCTCGGCACGGGCCACGGGCAGGCTGCTCAGCCTGGTCGAGGGCGAGCGTCGCGACGAAGTGCAGGCGGCGCTCGGTACCGGCACGATCCGGGTCATCGGGGTGACCGGTCCGCCCGGGGCGGGTAAGTCGACGACGATCGCGGCGCTGGTCGCCGCGTACCGGTCGCGCGGACTGCGGGTCGCGGTACTGGCCGTCGACCCGTCCTCGCCCTACAGCGGCGGTGCGCTGCTGGGGGACCGGATCCGGATGGCCAGGCATATCAACGACGCCGACGTGCTGATCCGTTCGCTGGCCACCCGCGGGCATCTCGGTGGACTGTCCGCCGCGGTGCCCGCGGCCCTGCGGCTGCTCGCGGAATTGAAATACGACGTCGTCATGCTGGAGACGGTCGGCGTCGGGCAATCCGAGATCGAGATCGCGGCCGTCGCCGATCCCACCCTGGTGATCCTGAATCCCGGTGCGGGCGACGCGGTTCAGGCCGCCAAGGCCGGTCTGCTGGAAGTGGCCGACCTGCTGGTGGTGAACAAGGCCGACCGGGAGGGCGCCGAGCGCACCGTGCGCGATCTGCGCGCGGAGTCCGATGTCCCGATCCTCACCCTGATCGCCTCGCGCGACGAGCGGATCGAGGAACTGGTCGAGGCGATCGATGCCCACCATCGGGCCGATACCCCCGCGCGGCGTGCCGCGCGCGCCCGTGCCCAGATCCTGTCGCTGGCGCAGTCGTTGATGCGTTCACATCCGGAACTGGATCGACTGGCCGAGGCGGTCGCCTCGGGCGATCGCGATGCCTACGGCGCCGCCGCGGCACTGCTGACTTCGCGGGAGTGAGTCGGCGCGATCACGGCCTCGCCCGCGGGAGAACTAGCCGCGGGCGAAGCCGTGAGCGCAGAAGTTCCAGACCTCGGACGCGGTGATCGTGTGCTGCGTGTCGTCCTCGGACACCCCGGCCGACTGCGCGGTGAACATGACCGTCTGCATGACCATGGCGGCCATGCGGCGCGAGTTGATGTCGGGGGGAACCTGTTTCGCCTCTTTGGCGAGTTCCATCAGTTCGGAGAACAGCGCGAGCATCGGCGCGTGCGCGATCTTCACCTGGCTGGGATGGGTGACCAGCAGCTGCGGCGCGAAATCGGTGAACAGCGGACGCTGCGCGGCGGGATCGGGACGGCACAGTTCGAACAGCAGCTCGACAGTCACCTGGAGCTTGTCCAGCGGGTCGGTGGGGCCGTCCGCGGCGGCGCGCAACTGTTCGGCGATGCGGCTCAGCGCGTCCTCGAAGAGGGCGAGCAGCAGTTCGTGTTTGCCGTCGAATTGCAGGTAGAAGCTGCGCAGCGATTGCCGGGAGCGATCGACGACCTCCTGTACCGTGAAGTCCGTCGTGCCCTTCTCGGTGATGATCGCCTGCGCGGCGTCGAGGAAGCGCTGAACGCGTTCCTCGGCACGTAATTTCGCACTGCGTAGGGAGCGCTCCACCGCGCGCTGTTTCCATGCGGGCTTCTCACTCAGGCTTGTCACCGGCGCCTCGGCCCTGGGTCGTCTGAAGAGAACATGGATGCACTGTACCGGAAATGCCAAAATTTTCGGGTTCCGTCGATTACGGTCCTCCTTATTGGAGACTATCCTTTCCGGTAGTGAGAATGTTATTCTCGCATCTGATCAGGCATCGACGCTGGCAAGGAGGCAAGCCGGATGTTCGTGGCGTACGGCTCCGACCGACCGCCGGGGCGCACACATGGCGCCGGTCGTGGGCCGGATATCCAGCGCACCATCGTGGCCGGGCGTGTGCCCGGTCATCCACGGAGTTGAGGAGTCGTCTTGTACATTCGCTACGAGGTGGCGGACAAGATCGCCACCATTTCGCTCGACCGGGCCGACGCGGCCAACGCGCAGAACAGTGAACTGCTCGACGAACTCGATGCCGCCTGGACACGCGCCGCCGACGACGACGATGTCGCGGTCATCGTGCTGCGTGCCGAGGGCAAGCACTTCTCGGCGGGGCACGATCTGCGGGCGGGTTCGAAGGCGGATTGGGGCAAGATCACCCTCGAGCGGATCTACACCAACGAGGCCCGCCGCTATCTCGAGTACTCGCTGCGCTGGCGCAACGTCCCCAAACCGTCCATCGCCTCCGTGCAGGGCCGCTGCATCGCGGGCGGGCTGCTGCTGGTCTGGCCGTGCGATCTCATCGTCGCCGCCGACGACGCCCAGTTCTCCGACCCGGTCGTGCTCATGGGCATCGGCGGCGTCGAATACCACGGCCACACCTGGGAACTCGGGGCGCGCAAGGCCAAGGAGATCCTGTTCACCGGGCGACCGGTGACCGCCGAGGAGGCCGCGCAGGTCGGCATGGTCAACACCGTCGTGCCGCGCGCCGAACTCGACGAGCAGACCAGGGCGCTGGCCACCAGGATCGCGGCCATGCCGCGGTTCGGACTGCGCCAGGCCAAACGCGCGGTCAATCAGACCCTGGATGTGCAGGGGTTCTACGCTGCCATCCAGTCCGTATTCGATGTGCACCAGACGGGTCACGGAAATGCCCTCAGCGAGAACGGTTTACCGATTCTGGTGCAGCTGGAAGACATGAAGGCGAATATCGAATAATTCGCCCCAATGTTTACGGCATCGCTTACAGTTTTTCCGAGTCGCTGGTGACCCGCGTAGCGACCGGTACGCCGGTATCGACAACATCGAGTCGGCCGCCGGTATCGCCGAGCAGGCGTAACCGGTGATGAAGCACAGATCTCGCCGCACCCATCTATACGACGCGATCGTGCACAAATGAATGTCCGGCAAATCGGGGCACCGAGGCCGTTCAGCAATTCCCTTTCCTGAGACGAGGATTTCTCATGCGCATTTCGTTCCCCCGCACTGCCGCGGTGTGTAGTGGTCTCGCGCTCGTCGCGGCCGTCGCCCTGACCGGCTGCAGCTCCGATGACGAGTCGACCAGTTCGACATCGACGTCCGCTTCGGCGGGCAGCGCCGCGAGCTCGGCCGCCGCCGCGCCCGGCGCCGCCGATGCCGAGACCACCAAGGCGATCACCGACGCCTACACCGTGTTCTTCAACGCCGCCGCGCCGGTCGATCAGCGCATCGCGTCGGTCGAGAAGGGCGATATCTTCGCGCCGGTCCTGCAGGCGCAGGCGGCCGACCCGGCCAAGGGTGGCACCACCGCCACCGTTTCGGCCGTCAAGACGGTCGACGCGACCAACGCCAAGGTCACCTACACGCTGCTCATGGGCGGCAACCCGGTGCTGCCGAACCAGGGTGGCGAGGCCGTGAAGATCGACGGCAAGTGGAAGGTCGGCGCCAGCACCTTCTGCGCGCTGATGGCCCTCCAGGGTGGCACTTCGGCCGCCTGCTGATTCCAGCAGCCTGCCGATGAGCCGGTAGAAACACCGAATGGCCCGGTCCCGACACAGAGTCGGGGACCGGGCCATTCGGCGTTCGGAGTGCTGTTTCGAGGTACTACGTCGGGGTGCCGCGGAGTCGGACGCCGAACGGACGGCTCAGAGCTGAGCCAGTCGCGGCGCCGAACCCGCCTCGCGGATGAGCGCACCCGCCTCGCGGGTGAGTTCCCTTGCGCTGCCGAGTAATCCGTCCAGCACCAGGGTGCGGCGGACATGCCGGGACAGATCGTGTTCCGCGGTGAAACCGATACCGCCGAGCACCTGCTGGCAGTGCCTGGACGCGGTGAGCGCGGCGTGGCCCGCCGCGGCCTTCGCCAGCAGCGCGCCGAGTTCGCCGTCGGCGTTGTTCAGGGCGGCTTCGGCCCCTTCCAACGCGACGAGGGTTTCGGCGAGCCGATGCCGCACAGCTTGGAAGGACGCCAGCGGACGGCCGAACTGGGTGCGCTCGACGGCATGGCGCCTGGCGAGGGCGAGCATGGTGTGGCCCGTGCCGAGCAACCACCAGCCCAGCGCCCGCCTGCCCTCGGCCAGGGCCTCGGCGGGAAGCGCCGTCCCTTCCGTGAGCGTGCGCAGCGCTAGTTCCTCGTCGACCGCGCCACCGGTGGAGCCCGTGCTGTCCCAGATCACGAAGGTGCCGCCGGCGAACGGCAGTGTCACCGGATCGGTTCCGGTCCAGCCGGCGGCCCTGCGCACCACGTCGTTGAGTACCGAGGCGTGCGCCCCCGTCTCACCGAGCAGCCGGAACACCAGCGGCACGGCCAGATCCGGCAGGTCGTCGAGCAGATCCGGCCAGCCAAGTTCGGCGAGCGCGGTGTCGAGCTCGTGACCGCTGGCCGAGGTCAGGGTTTTGCGCAGTGTGTCGGTGAGCAGTTCGAGTTCGGCCCGATCGGCACCGGAATCGGCCACGGTCATTCCTTCCCCAGGTCCAGCAATCGCCGGGCGATGATATTGCGCTGGATCTCGGCGGTTCCGCCGTAGATCGTGGCCGCCCGCGAGTAGAGAAATTCGGTGCGCCAAGGCGATTCGCCGAATTCCACCTCGCCGGGGAGCAGATCGCGCGCGGTGTCGAACAGACGCTGTTCGGCGGTCGCGAGCAGCACCTTGTCGATCGAGGTCTCCGCGCCGAGCCGTTCGCCCGCGGCCAATCGGCGCTGGGTTCCCAGGGATCGGCACCGCACGGTGTGCAGGGCGAGGTAGGCCGCGCCGAGTTCGGCGTCGTCGGCGCTGGTCGTCTGCTCGATCACCTGGTCGAGCCGGGTGAGCAGATAGGCGATCCGATGCCAGAAACACGTCGAACGTTCGTAGGGCAGCAGATCCATCGCCACCCGCCAGCCGTCGCCCGGTTTGCCGAGCATGCGATCGGCGGGCACGACGACGTCGTCGAAGAACACCTCGGCGAATTCGTCGACGCCGTGCATGGTGCGCAGCGGACGGACGGTGATGCCGGGGGAGTCCATGTCGACGAAGAAGGCGGTGATGCCGTCGTGGCCGGGACCGGTGCGGGTGAGCAGGACACAGCGGGCGGCGTACTGGGCCAGGCTGGTCCACACCTTCTGACCGCTCACCACCCATTCGTCACCGCGCTGGGTCGCCTTGGTGGACAAGGAGGCCAGATCGCTGCCCGAGCCGGGTTCGGAGAAGCCCTGGCACCACTGTTCGCGGCCGGAGAGCAGCAGCGGCACCATCTCCGCCGCCAGTTCCGGTCGCGCGTAGGAGATCATCGTCGGCGCGAGCACCTCGATCATCGAATAGATGCCGGGTTCGGCCAGATCGCGGGTGGCGACCTCCTCGCCGAGGATCGCGCGCAGCGCGGCAGGGCCACCGAGGCCGGTCACTTCGGCGGGCCAGCCGTAGCGCATCCAGTCCGCGTCGTAGAGCGCGCGACGGACCCGCATCAACTGCTCGACCTGTCCGTCGAGCGAGTGATCCGGGCCCGGGGTCAGATCGTTGTCTTCGAGCCACGCGCGCAGACCGTCGCGGAATGCGGCGATCTGCGCGTGCGGGTCGGTGTCTACCGCCGTCATGCCTTGGAACGCTCGAAGGCGTGCGGGATTCCGGAGTCGTGATCGCCGTTGCGACGGATGAAGGTCATCCGTCGCGTCTTGATCCGCCAGCCGTCCTCGGTGCGGACGATGTGGTCGGTGTAGTACCCGATCCGCATGTCGTGGGTGCTGTTGTCGATGAAGCACAGCGGCTGGGTGCCCGCCGCGGTGTCACCATCGATGTCGAGAACCGGTGTGCCCGTGAGGAACAGGCCCTTGGGCGCGGCGGCGACCAACTCCGGGAACAGGTCAAGGGTGTAGGTGTCGCCGAACGCGCTGTAGGTGCCGTCCGGGGTGAACACCTTCACCACCCCGTCGATATCGCCCTGCGTGATGTACACGGCGTATCGGGCCAGCAACTGCTGGATATCCAGCAGGTCGTCATTTCTGGACATAGATCTTTCCGCCTTTCATCACGAATCGCACGTCCCTGGTGACGGTGATGTCGTGCACGGGATCGCCGGGGACGGCGATGATGTCGGCCAGTTGTCCCTCGGCCAGCCTGCCGCGGTCGGTGACCCCGATCAGTTCGGCACCGTTGATCGTCGCCGCCCGCAGCACGTCGATCGCGGGCAGACCGCGTTCGACGAGCGCGACCAGTTCGTCGGCGTTGCGGCCGTGCGGGATCGCGGGCGCGTCGGTGCCGACCGCGATCTTGACCCCCGCCTTGTAGGCGGCCAGCACCGAGGTGCGGGCCTTGGGGAACATCAACGCGGCTTTGGCCTGCAATTCGGGCTCGGCCTTGGACACGTCCATGGCGTCGGCGAGGCGGGTCGTCGGCACCAGCCAGGTGCCGTTCTCGACCATCAGGTCGATCGCCTCGTCATCGATGAGGAACCCGTGCTCGATGCAGTCGATACCCGCGGCGACCGCGTGCTTGACCGCTTCGGCGCCGTGGGTGTGCGCCGCGACCTTGAGTCCGCGCCGATGCGCCTCGTCGACGATCGCGAGCAGTTCCTCGTCCGAATAATGCTGTGCGCCGGGCTCTCCCGTCAGGGACATGACGCCACCTGACACGCAGATCTTGATCAGCTGCGCGCCGTGCTTGATCTGGTACCGCACCGCCTTGCGCACCTCGTCCACACCGTTGGCGATTCCCTCTTCGAGGGTCAGGTGCAGCACGTCGGGCGCGAAGGCGGCGAACATCGTCGGATCGAGATGACCGCCGGTCGGGGTGATCGCGTGTCCGGCGGGCACGATCCGCGGGCCGTCGATCCAGCCCGAATTGATCGCTTTGCCCAACGCCACGTCGAGCAGATAACCGCCGGTCTTGACGAACAGGCCGAGGTTGCGGACGGTGGTGAAACCCGCACGCAGCGTGCGACGGGCATTGCCCACCGCACGCAGCATGCGCAGTGCCGGGTCGTCCTTGACACTGGAGGCCAAGCCGGTTTCGCCCCGGCCTCCCATCAGGAGGTTGACCTCCATGTCCATCAGGCCCGGCATCAGGACGACGTCGCCCAGATCGATGACCTCACCGGATTCGACCTCACCCGACACGGCTGTGTCGGTACCGCCGACACCGACGATCCGATCGTCCTCGATCCGGACGATGCCGGGGCGGACGATGGTGCCGGTGTCGACGTCGAGCAGGCCGGCGGCTTTCAGTGTCAGCGCCGTCATGGGGTCAGACCACAGGCTCGTGGACCAACGCCACGTAGGCCGCGCCGGAGTCGGGCACGCGGGCCTGGCTCCAGCATTCGATCGGGAACGACACCATCACGACCGACTGCAACAGGTGGAACAGGTTGCGAGCCTCGTCGGGCAGATCGTTGATGTCGAACTTGTCGCAGTAGTCGAGCGCGGCGTCGAGGTGCTCCATGCCGACGTCGTAGAGGTCCTGCATCTCCTCCATCGACGAGGCGAGGCGCTTGGTGTAGCGCTCGGGCTCGGTCGGCAGGATCCAGGCGGAGAACCGGGAGAGGGCGGCGAACTCTTCGGGCAGCTGCTTGGTCACGGTCGCGGCCTCAGTTGTTGACGTTGTCATTGCGGTATTCCTCCACGATTCGCTGGACGGTGGTGTGCAGGTGGCGCAGCAGCACTTCCTGGTCGTTGAGCGGGAAGTCGCTGATCTCGCGGGTGGCGAGCATGGTCTGGGTGGCCTCGAGGGTGTTCGCGTCCTGCAACGCGTACTCCTTGAAGGTCACGGCGGCCAGTTCCTGGGCCAGCCGCTCACGCGCGGTCTTGGCGGGAACGAAGTACAGGTTGGCCTCGAAGATGTGCTTGTTCACCGCGGTCGGCCAGTAGTGGTACGTCAGGTACCAGCCCGGCGCCCAGAACAGCAGCGACATATTCGGGAAGATCTCGAACTCGTCGATGCCCCACGCGCGGTGGCGGGCCGGGTTGATGCCCTCGGGCAGCGGGTCCAGGCCCTCGATATCGGGGCGATCCCACGGACCGAAAAGGCCGCTGCGCAGTTTGCGCTCGATCGGCTTGACCATGCTCGGGTCCTTCGGCGGGGCCATGCCGCCCCACGAGGAGACCATCGAATGCGGCGCCTCGATCTGGTAGTGCAGCGCCTCGAAGCCGACGTCGAGCAGCTTGCTGGCCTCGTCCTTGACCGCCTGCTTCTGGTGCAGGATCGGCGCGTGGTAGAACTCGGCGAACGCGTCGATGAACAGCTTCCAGTTGCTGCCGATCTCGGCCTTGTAGCTGTAGACCTCGGTCATCTCGTGGAACGGGTAACCCTCGGTGCCCTTCACCAGCGGGCCGAGGAACTCGGTCAGCGGCTTGGCGTTGACGTCGAGGTTGATGAAGATGAACCCCTCCCACACCTCGCAACGGATGGTCTTGAGGCCGTACTTGCTCTTGTCCAGGTCGAAGAATTCCTTCTCCTGCTGGACGAAGGCCAGATCGCCGTTGAGTTCGTAGCGCCACGCGTGGTACTTGCAGGTGAACTGACGGCAGGAGCCCGAGGTCTCCTCGTTCGGGAAGTCGTCCCACACCAGCTTGTTACCGCGGTGACGGCAGATGTTGTGGAAGGCGTGGATCTCGCCGTCGCGGTCCTTGTTGATCACGACCGAGGAGCCGATGCAGGGCAGTTCCTTGGTGAAGTAGCTGCCGACGCGGGGGAGTTGCTCGACCCGGCCGACGTTCAGCCAGTTCCGGCGGAAGATCGCGTGGCGCTCGTCCTCGTAGAAGGCGGGGTCGACCGAGTCGGTGTAGTCCACCGGCCCCGTGCCGAGCTCGGGATAGTTCTGCGTCCAGCTTCCCGCAGCCGGCTTGCTGAATTTTGCCAAGGGATTACCTTTCCTGGTCCGGCGGATCGCCGAAGGGGTTGACTGCCATGACCGGTGGGCGGTCCGGTCAAGACCTGAGGCGGGCCACGCGGTGACAGCCCGAAACCGAGCTGTCCCCCCGTGGTCCTGCACATTGCTGCTCTCCGTTAAGAGAATAGCATTCTCAAAATCTGTCATCAGATTTTCACGCCGCCGGGCTGCTGTCAATCAGCGGGGTAGAAGTCACTTCACCGGGGGAGGGCTCCCGGCGGGCTGAGGGCGGTCGGACCAGGGGTGCAGGTGTGACTCTCCGAAAAACAGATATTGATTATCCAAATCTGAGAAGATAGTTTCCCTGGAGCGGACGGTGCCATGCCAGGCACCCGCAGCTCATCGACGAGCACGGGCAAGACGTCGAGGACGTATCGGCTTCGCATACGGGACGCCGAGCCCACAGAGGAGGAAAACGGTGAAACCGCAGCGAATAGTCGTTGCCCTGATCGCGATCGCGCTGGTGGCAGCTGGTTGCGCTCGTGAGGGTGGTGGCACCGAGGCCGTCGAAGGTGGTGGCTCGTCGGGGCCCGCCGCCACGGCGAACTTCGGTAGCCTCAACGGCGTCTGTCAGCCCGGCAGCGCGAAAAGCGCTCCGGCGCAGGGTGTCACGGCGTCCGACATCGAGGTCGGCATGTTCTCCGATGTCGGGTTCACCAAGAACCCCGACTACGTCGACGCCGCGAAAGTCTTCACGTCCTGGTGCAACGCCGCGGGTGGTATCAACGGCCGCAAGGTCAACGTGAACCTGCGCGACACCAACCTGATGGAGGTGCGCCAGCGGATGCTGGAAGCCTGCCGTGAGGATTTCGTTCTCGTCGGCGGTAGCGCCGCGCTCGACGGTCTCGGCGTCAAGGACCGACTGAAGTGCACGCTCCCCGAATTCCCCGCGCAGGTCACCCAGGTGCCCAATACCGGCTCCGATCTGCAGGTTCCCTCGTTCGGCGCGTCCGCGTCGGAGAGCGTCAACCCGTATACCGGGCTTTACGAGTGGCTGACCAAAGAGGCCTACCCGGATTCGCTCGGCGCCATCGGCATGATCAACGGCGACTCGCCGATCACCAAGTCGATGGGTGACAAGCAGACCGAGTTCTTCAACGCCGTCGGCGCGAAGATCGTCTACAACGATCTGTACCCGGTCGCGGGCGTCTCGGACTGGACCCCTTACGCGCAGGCGATCAAGGCCAACAACGTCAAGGGCCTGATCTTCCTCGGCGAGTTCCGCTACCTGGCCAAGCTCGAGGACATCCTGACCAGCATGAACTACAAGCTGGACTGGATCGACGCCAACGCCAACGCCTACAACCAGTCCTTCCTGAGCGCGGCGAAGGGTTCGCTGGCCGCGCAGACCAACGTCTCCGACCTCAGCGGCACCGCTCCGCTGGATGCCGCGGGCTCGGTTCCCGCCATCGCGGAGCTGAAGGACCTGTACGCGAAGTACGCACCCGGTGCGGCGATCACCTTCCAGGGACTGCGGGCTTTCCAGACCTGGCTGCTGTTCGCCAAGTCGGCCGCTACCTGCGGCGACAGCCTGACGCGCTCGTGTGTCTACAACGCCGCGATCAAGGAGACCGCCTGGACCGCCGGTGGCTTGCAGGCGCCGATCGATCTGTCCAAGCCGCTCTCGGAGCAGCCGCGCTGCTTCAACGTGCAGCAGGCCACTCCCGACGGCTGGAAGGCCGCCGATTTCAAGCCGAACAACGGTCAGTTCCGTTGTGGATTCACCCCTTACAAGTACACCCAGGATTTCGGCAAGCCGCTGACGCTCGCCGACGTGGGTTTGAGCATGAACGATCTGAAGTGACGGAGCAATCGCACTGATGGAGCAATTCATCGCTTTCGGGATCGTCGGTCTCAGCACCGCCGCGATCTACGCAATCATCGGCAGTGGCCTGGTGCTGACCTACACCACCACCGGTGTGTTCAATTTCGCGCACGGTGCCGCGGGCATGATCTCGGCATTCGTGTACTGGCAGCTCACGATCGGCTGGGGCTGGCCGACCCCGACGGCGATCGTCGCCGTACTACTGGTATTCGCGCCATTGTTCGGCCTGGCCTTCGGAAGGGCGCTCGCGCCCACCCAGGGGCTCGGTGACGCGGAAAAACTCGTGATGACGATCGCGCTGCTCAGCGGCCTGATCGTCCTCGCTCGGTGGATCTGGAATCCGAACGAATCCCGTTCGCTTTCCCGGTTCTTCGCTGACAAGAAGTCGATCGACCTCGGCGTGGTGACCATTACCTGGCACCAGGCACTCACCATGGTGGTTGCCATCGTGGTGGCCATCGCGCTCCGGATCCTGTTGTTCCGCACCAGGACCGGCGCCGAGATGCGGGCGACCGTCGATGATCGCGCGCTGGTGGGTCTCACCGGCGCCGATCCCAAGCGGGCCAACCGGGTCGCCTGGATCCTCGGCATCGAACTGGCCGCGATCGGTGGCATCCTCATCGCGCCCACCGTGGCGCTGGATGCCGCTCAGCTCTCACTGCTGATCGTCAGCGCCTATACCGCCGCCATCTTCGGCAGGCTCAAGAGTCTGCCGATGACATTCCTCGGCGCGGTGGTCGTCGGGCTTATGGAAAGTTATCTGACCGGATACCTTCCGCAGAACGAGTACCTGCCCGGCCTGCGCCTGGCGGCCCCGGCACTGCTGCTCTTCGTGGCATTGCTGGTGTTCCCGCACGGCAGGCTGCGCGGGCGTGATCGCAAACTCAATCCGGTGCCGTTGCCGACCAGATCCGGTTCGGTGGCGTTCGCGGCGACGGTGATCGTGCTCGGCCTGATGTTGGCGACGATGCTGACCGAGTCGGATCTGATCACCTACGGTGCGATGTTCGCCTGGGCCATGATCGCGTTGTCGTATGTCCCGCTCCTGGGTTTCGCCGGGCAGATATCGCTGTGCCAGTTGAGTCTGGCCGGTGTCGGCGCGGTCGCCTACTCCCATCTCGGGCCGGACGGTCAGTGGTGGGCGATACTGGCGGCGATGGGAATCGCCGCGGTGGTCGGGGTGGTGATCGCGATCCCTGCCCTGCGCTTGTCCGGTGTCTACATGGCATTGGCGACGGCGGCGTTCGCGGTCATCCTGGACCGGTGGATCTTCACCCTGCCGTCCTTCGAGATCCTCGGCATCAAGATCTCGCTGTTCGATCAGGGTTCGATCTCGCTCGTCGGGCCGGATCTGTTCGGATGGAAACTCGAGAGCATCGAGGAGATCACCGTCTTCGCGGCCGTCTGCGTCGCGATCGTCGGACTCGCCATCGCGGTGCTGCGGCGCAGCAAGTACGGCCGCAGGCTCATCGCCCTGCGTGACAGCGAGGCGGCCTACGCGACCCTCGGTGGCAGCCTGCTCATCGCCCGGGTCCTGGTGTTCGCCTTCTCGGCGGCCATCGCCGGACTGGGCGGCGCGCTGTACGGCATGCAGTCCCAAGCCGTCGCGCCGGAGCAGTTCGGTCTGGTGTCGGGTCTGCCGATCTTCCTGGTCGTCACCATCGCCGGTCTCGGCGCTGTCGGCGCGGGCATGTTCACCGGTCTCGCTCTCGCGGGTCCGCTGAAGGTGATCCCGGTGCTGTGGCCGGGACTGTCCAACCTCGCACAGGTATTGCCCGCTCTGGGTGGTATCGCCGCGGGTGGCGGTGCGCTCAAGGAAGGCGCCATCGGTCCGTTGCGCCGGGACTGGTTCCCGATGCTGCGCGACAAGATCATCGCGCCGCTGCTGGTCGTGGTGATCCTCGGCCTGTGGGGTCTGCGCCTGATCGACGCGATCGACGGCTGGGGTTTCTTCTTCGGTGTCGTCGCCGCGGTGATCGCCGCACGCTTCTGGCATTCGGAGCGGGTCAAGCCCGATCCGGAGACGCTGGAGATCCCGGTGGAGTGGGTCGGCGTCAAGCGACCGTGGACATCGGAGGACGAGGAGGTGCTCGAACGTGGTGTCACTGCTGGAAGTTGACGATGTCACCGTCGTATTCGGCGGTAACAAGGCTCTGGACAGCGCGGGCCTGCGGGCCGAGCGCGGTCAGGTGACCGGTCTGATCGGGCCGAACGGCGCGGGCAAGTCCACGCTGTTCGACGTGATCGGCGGTCTGCGCAAGCCGACGACCGGGCGGGTGTCCATCGGCGGTGTCGATGTCACCAAGCACGGTCCGGCCAAGCGCGCCAAGCACGGACTGGCCAGGACATTCCAGCGACTGGAACTGTTCGGACGCCTCAGTGTCCGCGACAACCTGCTGGTCGCCGCCGAACTCGGTCCCGAGCGCAGGCGCGCGAGCCGCGCCGTCGACGAGATCATCGAACGGCTCGACCTGCACCACATCGCGGATTCGTCCGCGGACGAGCTGCCGACCGGCACCGGCCGACTGGTCGAGGTCGGACGCGCCATCGCGGCGCGCCCGAGCCTGATCCTGCTCGACGAGCCCGCGGCGGGTCAGGACCACACCGAGACCGAGCGTTTCGGTGAACTGCTCCGCTCGCTGGCCGACGACGGCGCCGCGGTGCTGCTCGTCGAACACGACATGGGTCTGGTGATGAACGTCTGTGATCAGCTGTTCGTGCTGGATCTGGGCAAGATGATCGCCTCGGGTCCGCCCGAGGTCATCCGTGCCGACGAAACCGTACTCGCCGCCTATCTGGGGGACGTATGACAGCCCGAAACATGACGGCCACCGACCTCGAGAAAGCACCGACGAGCACCGCGGCCGCCGAAGGAAACCTGCTGGAACTGCAAGAGGTTCGTGCCGCCTACGGCGCGATCTCGGTATTGCACGGTGTCGACCTCGCGGTCGCACCGGGGCAGGTCGTCGCACTGCTCGGTCCCAACGGCGCGGGCAAGACCACGACACTGCAGGTGATCGCGGGTAATCATCCCGTGGCCTCCGGCCGTCTCGTGCTCGGCGGACGCGATGTCACCGGCGTCGATCCGCGCGACCTGGCTCGGGCGGGCGTCTGCCTCATCCCCGAGGGACGCGGCGTCTTCCCGAACCTCACCGTGCGCGACAACCTGCTGATGATGACCTTCACCGGACGGTCGAAGGCCGAAATCGAGGAGATCGCGTTCAGTCGCTTCCCGATCCTGGGCAAGCGAGCGAACCAGGTCGCGGGCACCATGTCCGGCGGCGAGCAGCAGATGCTGGCGCTGGCACGCGGTCTGGCCACCGATCCGGCTGTGCTGTTGCTCGACGAACTCTCCATGGGCCTGGCGCCCCTGGTGGTCGGGCGGCTCTACGACGAGGTCGCCCAGATCGCCGCGCAGGGTGTCGCGGTACTCGTGGTCGAACAGTTCGCGGCCTCGGTACTCGACACCTGCCATCACGCGGCCGTGCTGGTGCGCGGCAGGGTCGTGCGGCAGGGTCATCCGGAAGACGGAATCCGAAATGAATTGGCAGCCCTCTATTTAGGAAGTTCCACATGACCGAAACACGTGCCGACCGGTTCGTCCAAGAACTGAACGCTCTCAAGATCCCCGATCCGTCGGCAGGCCGCTCCGGATTGTGGTTGCGCACCGGCGTTATCCTGATGGTCGGCGGCCTGGTGGTCGCGGTGCTGGCATACTTCATGTCACACGGCACCACCAACCCGCTGTCGCAGCGCGACGCCATCGTTCTGGCCCTGGGCGGCGTCGCGGCGTCGATCGTCGGATCGGCGCTGTTCCTGCGCTATTCGCTGACCAACTTCCTGCGATTCTGGCTGGCGCGTCAGTCGTTCGACCTCGATGCGCTCGGTAACAGGGTCGTCGGAGCCGACAACAACCGCTACGACGGCGTCGGCGCCGGGTCGAGGTAGTCGACTCACCCGCCATCGCGCGGGTCGTGAATGTCGTATCCGGCGAACACCGTTCGCCGGATACGGACACAAGCCCCCGGTGCAGTGCCGCACCAGTGGCGGCAGACGTTCGGGAAAACTCGTCTCGACTGGGGAGACGGGTGAGCTACGTGCTGGATACCGAACAGACGCCGGGTGGACACGGTGCGTGCGGTCCATCGACCGCACGCACCCGTGTGCGCTGTGGCAGGCCGGGTCCGGATCAGCCGACCCGTGGAACCCGATCAGAGGAAAGTGGAGGTGCGGATGTGTCCGGTGAGACCAACAGCGAGGGCATGAATTTCGAACTGTCCGAGGATCAGGAGCTGATCCGCAAGTCGGTGGCGGAGTTGTGCCGCAAATTCGACGACCAGTACTGGATGGAAAAAGACCTGGCGCACGAATTCCCCACGGAGTTCTACAACACGGTCGCCAGCGGCGGTTGGCTCGGGATCACCATTCCAGAAGAATACGGCGGCCACGGCCTCGGTATCACCGAAGCGACAATATTGGCCGAAGAAGTTTCGCGATCCGGCGGCGGCATGAACGCCGCGAGTTCGATCCACATGTCGATCTTCGGTATGCATCCGGTGGTCGTGCACGGCTCGGAAGAACTGAAGAAGCGCACCCTCCCGCGCATCGCGACCGGTGATCTGCACGTATGTTTCGGCGTCACCGAGCCGACCGCGGGACTCGACACCCCCCGCATCACGACATTCGCGCGCCGCGACGGCGACCACTATGTCATCAACGGGCGCAAGGTGTGGATCTCGAAGGCGTTGGAATCGGAGAAGATTCTGCTGCTGACGCGCACCACCCCGTACGACGAGGTGACCAAGAAGACCGACGGCATGACGCTGTTCCTGACCGATCTGGACCGCGCGCACGTCGACATCCGGCCGATCAAGAAGATGGGCCGCAACGCCGTCAGCTCCAACGAGGTGTTCATCGACGATCTGCGCGTCCCGGTGGAGGACCGCGTCGGTGAAGAGGGTCAGGGCTTCAAATACCTGCTCGACGGCCTGAACCCGGAGCGTATGCTCATCGCCGCCGAAGCGCTGGGTCTCGGCCGCGTCGCGCTCGATCGCGCGGTGCGCTACGCCAACGAGCGCGTCGTGTTCGACCGTCCGATCGGCATGAACCAGGGCATCCAGTTCCCGCTGGCCGATTCGCTGGCCAGGCTCGACGCGGCCGAATTGATGCTGCGCAAGGCCACCTGGCGCTACGACAACGGGAAATCCTGTGGGCGCGAGGCGAATACGGCCAAGTACCTGTGCGCCGACGCCGGCTTCACCGCCGCCGACCGGGCGCTACAGACCCACGGCGGTATGGGGTATTCGGAGGAGTACCACGTATCGCGTTACTTCCGGGAGTCGCGGGTCATGAAGATCGCCCCGGTCAGCCAGGAAATGATCTTGAACTTCCTGGGTTCGCACGTTCTTGGATTGCCGAGGAGCTACTGATGACACAGCAGACGTTGTTCGACCTCACCGGGCGTTCCGCCCTGGTCACCGGCGCCGCGGGCGGTATCGGCTCGGCCGTCGCCCAGGCGCTGGCCAACGCGGGCGCCGCGGTGCTCGTCAGCGATCTGAACGGTGACGCGGCCGCCGCCGTCGCCGAGAAGATCAACGCCAACGGCGGGACCGCCTCCAGCTTCGCCCTGAACGTCTCCGATCGTGAGGCCGCGGGCGCCGCGGCGGCGGCCGCGGCCGCGCTGACCGGTGGCACGCTGAATATCGTGGTGAACAACGCGGGCATCACCGCGCCCGCGATGTTCAAGGACACCACCGCCGAATCGGTGCAGAAGATGTTCGACATCCACGTGATGGGCACCATCAACTGCACCCAGGCCGCGCTGGAATTCCTGCCGACCGACGGCACCGGCCGCGTCATCAACGTGACCTCCGCCGCGGGCCTGGTCGGCACCCTCGGTCAAGTGAACTACTCGGCCGCCAAGGCCGCGATCATCGGCATCACCAAATCGCTTGCCAAGGAATTGGCGCGCAAGCAGATTCTCGTCAACGCCCTCGCGCCGCTGGCGGCCACGCCGATGACCGAGACCATCCGCACCAACGAGAAGTTCTCCGAGCAGATGCTCAACCGAATCCTGCTGCGCCGCTGGGCCGAACCCGAAGAGGTCGCGGGCGCGTTCGTATTCCTCGCCTCCGACGCCGCGTCCTTCATCACCGGCCAGGTGCTGCCGGTGGACGGCGGCACGGTCATCTGATGACTGCCTCCCCGCAGGACATCCCCCCGAGCGGGTCCGGTAATCCGGGCCCGCTGGCCGGTATCACCGTCGTCGCGCTGGAGCAGGCGGTGTCGGCGCCGATGTGTACCCGCACCCTCGCCGATTTCGGCGCGCGGGTGATCAAGGTGGAGAATCCGGACGGCGGTGATTTCGCGCGGTACTACGACGATGTCGTCAACGGCCAGGCCGCGCATTTCGTCTGGGTCAACCGGGGTAAGGAATCGGTCACCCTCGACCTGAAATCCGAAGCGGGCGTGGAGATCCTGCACCGTCTGCTCGATCGCGCCGATGTGCTGGTCTCCAACCTCGCGCCGGGCGCGACGGCCAGGCTCGGCCTGTCGCCGACGGACCTGGCGCAGCGGCATCCCGATCTGATCTCGGTGGAGATCGACGGATTCGGCGCGGGCGGACCGCTGTCGCACAAACGCGCCTACGATCTGCTGGTCCAGGCCGAATCCGGGGTGTGCGCGGTGACCGGCACCGCCGACGCTCCGGCCAAGCCGGGACCGCCGGTGGCCGACGTGACCACGGGACTGTATGCGGCACTGTCGATTCTGGCGCAGCTGGCCGGTCGCGGCCGCGGTGCGGTGGGTTCCGGCCCCGGGACCGGCAACACCATCGCGGTCAGCCTGTTCGACACGATGGCCGAGATGATGGGTTATCACCTGACCTACGCGCGGCATTCGGGCATCGACCTGCTGCCGCTCGGCATGAGTTCGCCCGCGGTCGCCCCCTACGGCGCGTTCGCGACCGCCGACGGCCGCACCGTCGTCCTCGGCACCACCAACGACCGGGAGTGGCGGCGACTGGCGACCGATATCATCGGCCGCCCGGATCTGGCCGCCGACGAGCGATACCGCACCAATTCCGACCGGACGCGCCATCGCGAAGAACTCGACGAGGCCATCGGGGCCTGGTGTCTGCGCCACGACCTGGCCCAGATCCAGAAGATCGCCGACGACGCGGGCATCGGCAACTCCTGCTACAACAAGCCGAGCGAGGTCGTCGACCACCCGCAGTTGGTCGAGCGGAATCGCTGGCGCACCATCGACACCCCGAACGGGCCCATCCCGTCGCTGTTGCCGCCCGCCGTGATCGACGGTTTCGAACCGCCGATGGGCGCGGTGCCGGGTCTCGGTGCGCATACCGACACGGTGCTCGGCGAAATCGGTTGCAGTGCGGCCGATATCGCTGGACTGCGGGATGCGGGCGCGATCGGCCCGGCCGGAGTGCGGGAGTCGGCGAAGGTACAGGGTTCCGCCAACGGGCGGGGCTCTGCCGATGCGCCGAGTTCTGCCGACGCGCCGAGTTCTGCCGAGGGGCTGGGTTCTGCCGAGGGGCTGGGTTCTGCCGAGGAGCGGCGATGACCGCCGAACCCGTCCTACTGAGCGCCGATCACGAGGGTGTCCGCACCCTCACCCTGAACCGGCCGCACCGCAAGAACGCCATCGACGCCGCGCTGTGGACGGCGCTGGCCGACGCGTTGCGCGCGGTCGCCGCCGACCGTTCGGTGCGGGCACTGGTCATCACCGGCGCGGGCGACGCCTTCTGTTCCGGCGCTGACATCTCGGTGCCGGACAACGCGCATCCGATCTATCGGATGCGCGCGCTCACCGACGTGGCGGCGCTGCTCTACGAACTGCCGCTGCCGACCGTCGCCAAGGTCACCGGCGTCGCGGTCGGCGCGGGCTGGAACCTCGCCCTCGGATGTGACCTCGTGGTCGCCACCCCCGAGGCGAAGTTCTCGCAGATCTTCGCGCGGCGTGGGCTTTCGATGGATCTCGGCGGATCCTGGCTGCTGCCGAAACTGGTCGGCTTGCAGCAGGCCAAGCGGCTGGCGTTGCTCGCCGAGGACATCGACGCCGAGCAGGCGCGCGAACTCGGTCTGGTGACGTGGGTGGTGCCCGCGACCGAGATCGACGCTCACGTCGCAGATCTCGGCGCACGTCTGGCCGCGGGACCTCCGGTCGCGCTCGCCCAGATCAAAGCATTACTGAACGAGGGCGCGTCGTCGACTCATCGCGACGCGCTCGCCGCCGAGGCACGGGCGCAGGGACTCAATTTCGCGACCGCCGATGCCCAGGAGGCCTTCGCGGCCTTCGCCGGGCGGCGTGAACCCAGTTACACCGGGCGCTGGCTGATCGAACGTCCGCCGATCCGGACCGCCGACGGCGCCATGAAATCCGAGAACGGGAGAACTGATGCGTGAAGTAGTCATCGCCGGGGCGGTTCGCACCGCTGTCGGTAAACGTAACGGCGGCCTGGCGGCCGTGCATCCGGCGGATCTGTCCGCCTACGTGTTGCAGGCGCTCGCCGCGCGCACCGGGCTGGACCCGGCCGTCGTCGACGACGTCATCTGGGGCTGCGTCTCCCAGGTCGGCGACCAGTCCAGCAATATCGGCCGCTACTCCGTACTCGCCGCGGGCTGGCCGGAGAGCATTCCCGGCACCACCGTGAACCGCGCGTGCGGATCGAGCCAGCAGGCCCTGGATTTCGCGGCCCAGGCCGTGATGTCGGGTCAGCAGGACGTGGTCGTCGCGGGCGGTGTCGAATCGATGAGCCGGGTGCCGCTGGGCGCGGCCAAGGGTGACGGCGCGCCGTACGGCCCGAAGGCGTTGGCCCGCTACGACGGCTTCGTCTTCAACCAGGGCATCGGCGCCGAATTGATCGCCCAGAAGTGGGGTTTCGATCGCACCCGGGTCGACGAGTACTCGGCGCTGTCGCACGAGCGGGCCGCCGCCGCGCAGGACGCGGGCGCTTTCGCCGACCAGATCGTCGCGGTGGAAACCGAAGCCGGTGTGGTGAACCAGGACGAGGGCATCCGCCGCGGCACCACCGTGGAGAAACTCGCCAATCTCAAGCCCGCCTTCCAGGAGGACGGGGTCATCCACGCCGGTAACTCCTCGCAGATCTCCGACGGCGCGGCCGCGCTGGTGCTGACCACCCCGGAGAAGGCGCGCGAACTCGGCCTGACGCCGCTGGCGCGTTATGTCGGTGGCGCGGTGGCCGGTTCGGATCCGGTCCTCATGCTCACCGGACCCATCCCCGCGACCGAGAAGGTGCTGGCGAAAACCGGTCTGTCGATCGGCGATATCGGCGCCTTCGAGGTGAACGAGGCGTTCGCGCCCGTCCCGCTGGCGTGGCTGGCCGAAACCGGCGCCGACCCCGCGCTGACCAATCCGCTCGGCGGTGCCATCGCACTCGGCCACCCGCTCGGTGGTTCCGGCGCGGTGCTGATGACCAGATTGATCCACCACATGCGCGACAACGGGATCAGGTACGGGTTGCAGACCATGTGCGAGGGTGGCGGCACCGCCAACGCCACCGTGATCGAACTGATTTCCTGAACCTCTCTCCCGAACGGAGGAACCGGCGTGCGCCGCGACCTTTTCACCGAAGACCACGAGGCGTTCCGGCAACTTGTCCGGGGCTTCATCGAAAAGCAGATCGCCCCGAACTACGCCCAGTGGGAGAAGGACGGGCAGATGCCCCGCGAGATCTTCCGCGAGATGGGCGGTCTCGGCATTCTCGGCTTCGCGCTGCCGGAGGAATACGGCGGCGGGGGATCGCGTGACTACCGCTACAACGTGATCCTGCAGGAGGAGGCCGCGCGTGCGCTGGTCACCCTCGGCACCGTGCGCACCCAGCTCGACGTCATCCTGCCGTACTTCCTGGAGTACGCCGACGCCGCGCAGCGCGAACGCTGGTTCCCCGGCATGGTGAACGGTGACCTGCTCACCGCCGTCGCCATGACCGAACCCGGCACCGGCTCGGATCTGGCGGGTATGCGCTCGACCGCGGTCCGCGACGGCGACCACTACATCCTCAACGGCGCCAAGACCTTCATCACCGGCGGCTTGCTCGCGGACCTGGTGATCGTGGTCGCGCGCACGTCCACCGATCCGGACAACCGTCGCGCCGGGCTCACCCTGCTCGTCGTCGAAGGCGGAATGCCCGGTTTCACCCGCGGCCGCATGCTGGAGAAGATGGGCTGCAAGGTGCAGGACACCATGGAGCTGTCCTTCGAGGATGTGCGTGTTCCGGTCGAGAACCGGCTCGGCGAGGAAGGCGCGGCCTTCGGCTACCTGGGGCACAACCTGCCGCAGGAGCGCATGACGGTCGCCGTCGGCTCGGTGGCCCAGGCCCGCGCCGCGATCAACGCGACCATCGAATACACCAGGGAGCGTAAGGCTTTCGGCACACCGGTGTCCTCGTTCCAGAACACCAAATTCGAGTTGGCCGCCATGTCGGCCGAGGTCGAGGCCGCCCAGACCATGATCGATCGGGCGGTCGCCGACCTGGTCGACGGCGAGCTGTCCGGTGCGGACGCGGCCCGGACCAAACTGTTCTGCACCGAGGTGCAGGCCAGGGTGGTCGACCGCTGCCTGCAACTGTTCGGCGGCTACGGCTACATGATGGAATATCCGATCGCCCGGCTCTACACCGACGCCAGGGTGGCGCGGATCTACGCGGGCACCAGTGAGGTCATGAAGATGATCATCGCGCGCGATCTCGGGGTTTCCTGATATATCGTCGGTTCGAAGAATCGGATGATCGGGGCCGGTCCACTCCACGCGGAGGGACCGGCCCCGGCTTTCTGTCGCCTGTTCGGAAGCGAACCGCCGCAGATCGGACGGTATCGAGCCGGTGGACTCGAGGTGGGTTGCCACATCGGCGGCCGAGTTATGGTCCCGAGCCGATGGGGATGGCGTAGCCCATGACCGAGTCGGGGCTGTCGGGCTGGTATCCCGCGCCGTAGATCTCCAAATCCGGGCCGTAGGTGTGGTGATGGTCGGAGCTGGTCAACCACGTCGAGTAGACGTAGTTCACCGTGAGGTTCAGGTCGGTGGCCGGACCACGGTGGGTGAAGCGTGCGTAGGTGGCGGCGGGCACGTCGAAGCGGAGCATGTGCTCGGGCAACGTGACGATCCTCGAGACCTCGACGGCGGCGTCGTACACGAGGCGGTCGCTGTCGGGGTTCTCCGAACGGACGACGCCGTAGGCCTCGGGGCCGCTGCGGTGCTCCACCTCGTCCAGCCGTGCGAGGAAGGCGGCCCACAGGGGTGGGAGTTGGTCGGCGATGTTGTTCTTCTCGCTGTCGACGCTGAAGAAATGTGTGCGCATCCCGACCAGGGTCATCGGCTTCTGCTCGATGATCTCCGGTTCCATGGTGAGGTTGGTGGTGATGTGGTGGAGGTAGTCGGCGTCGAACCGGGCTTTGCGGAGGAACAGGTTGCGTCGCCCGAGTTTGCGGAACTGGTAGGGGGTCATGTCGAACGCCTTGCGGAAGGCTCGGGTGAAGGTCTCCTGGGACTCGAAACCCGCCATGATGGCGATATCGATGATCCGCGTGTCGGTGCACGCCAAGCGCTCCAGCGATCGGGCAAGGCGACGGGAGCGGATGTAGGACTTGAGCGTCTCGCCGGTGACCGCTGAGAAGATCCGCTGGAAATGCCAGCGACTCACCCCCGCGGCCCGGGCCACCTCGGCCGGCGACAGCTCGAAGTCCAGCTCGGCTTCGATGTGGTCGACTCCGAGCTGAAGCCGGTCGAGGTAGTTCACCGGATCACTGCTCGGGGGTGTCGAAGAAGCCGGTCATGGCGACCAGCCTGCCATCGTCTCCGAACTGCCCGTGGCTGATCCCATCGCTGAGTACTGTCCCGTCGCCGGCGACCATGTCCCACAGTGCCAGGCAGGCTCGGTGGTGGACCTGGAAGCGTCGGGTGACGAAATGGCCGCCGGGAACCTGCCGGTCGAAGTCGATCATGTAGGCGATCAGCTCGTCCCACCCCTGTGTCCTGGATATCGGGTCGGTGTAGACGCAGTCGGGTGCCAGGGCCTCGGCGAAGAGCGCCTTCTTCTCCGTCTCGGTCCCCGCCTTCCACGACGCGACGTAGGCCTCCCATGTCTCACGCTCATCGATCCGGTGCTCGGTCATGTCGTTGCCTCTCTCCTGGTGACCGACGATGGCCCCGTCGGCGCCCACCAGCCTGCGACAAGACACCGGGCGAACTCTTGACATTCTGTGCGGCCTGGGTCGCGGATTGGGGTGAAATCCGTCATCGTCGAAGTCCCGCCCGACTCGGCGCCTTCGATGTCCGCAGGTGTGCAGCCTCGTCGGGTGGTTACCCGTTCCAGGCGTGCCAGCATTGCGCCGAGTCGCGATCGGCGACCAGTAGCGCGTTCTTCAGTGCGGCGGGACGGATATCGGTGTCGATGAGTCGGGTTATCGGGAGCCAATGGAATTCGATGTGGTCTTCCCGGCTCGTCGGCTCCGGGTCTGCGATGGTGACCTCGAAGACGAGGTTCAGTTCGTGATGCGGGGTGCCGTCCTCGACGTAGCCGTGTTCGACCACGCCGACGAATCCGGTGATCTTCGCGTCCGTGCCCAGTTCTTCGGCGATTTCGCGAATCAGCGCCACTTCTACGCGTTCGCCGGGTTCGACGTGCCCTCCGGGCAGGAACGACCAGTTCTTCGCTCGTTGCTTGACGAGAAGGATGTCGCCGTCTCGCCGGACAACCGCTCTGGCAATGATTTCCGTGCGTGCTGTGTCCATGGTCGAACCTTTCACGTCGGTGGCTGGATCTGCCGTGGACCTTCGACTTGGAGGCGTCGAGAACGCGATGACGCGGCCGGGAGACCGCCCGCACCGACCAGGGCACCTGGGGAATACGTCCGATCGAACCCGGTCGGCTTCTCTCGCGTCAGTTCGGTGTGGCGGTGGTGGTCAGCGGTGCGGGTGTCGCGGTCAGGGTATGTCGCCCGGTCGGTTCCTCGGTTTCGAGCGGACCTTCGATCGCGTACACCCCGCCGGTCATGCGGCCGCGGTCCAATTCCAGGATCGACAGCAGCACCTTCTCGGTGGGCACCGATGTCGGAAACGCTCGGGGCGCGATGGTATTCACGCGAACCCCGAATTCCTCGAACTCGACGGCCAGGTGCCTGCCCAGATGGTTGAGCGCCGCCTTGGACGCGCCGTACAGCGCCTGCCCGCCTTCATGGACCTCGGTGCCGGACATGCTCGACACGTTGACCACATTGCGATTGCGCGCCAGGTTCGTCTCGCGATCGTGCAGCCAGCGGCGCTGCGCCAGCCGCGTCGCCAAGCGCAGTGGCACAGCGACATTCGTGTGGAAGTGGTTGTCGAAATCGTCCAGCGCCGTATCGCCGTCGACCACGCCCCGCCCGTGGAACGTCGTGTGCGCGGCATTGTTGATCAGCAGATCCACCGTGCCGAACCGTGCCAGCGCCAGATCGACGACCCGCTCCACCTCGCCCGGCTCGTTCAGGTCGGACTCGAGCAGGTAGACGCGCGAATCGTTCTCCGGCAGTTCGGCTTCGGGGTCGAACGGGTCGACGAACCACTCGTATTGCGTCGGTACCGCCGGTGTCCGCGTCCGATGTACGGCCACGATGTCGTACTCGGTGTACAGCGCCTGGCAGAACGCATTGCCCAGCACTCCGCCCGCCCCGGTGATCAACGCGACCTTCCGGTCGCCGAGCACCCGTCCACCGACAGTCAATTCCGTCTCCTCCCCATCCCGCGAGCATGTCGATATTAGGGTGTGTCGCGCAGCCCCGTCACTCCGAACGCTGAGCCAGCGTCGCCAGCAACGCGTTCTTCAAACGCTCCGGATCCGCCCGCAGCAACTGCGTCACCGGGCTGTACACCCGCAACTCGTCGGCCGCCAGCATCCGCTCCCGACTCGCGTCATCCGGAATCCATGACCGGAAATACGCGCGCGCCTCCACCCAATCCGCGCTCGCCGAGGCTCGGTGCACCAGATCCCGCGACCGCAACATGAACTGCAACTGGATCGGCAAATTCGGATCGTCCCACCAGAAATTCGAGAACTCCCCGTGGTTGCCGAATTTCGCCACCCAGCTCTCGAACGACGGATTCGGATAGTGCAGGATCACCGGCCCGATCGCCACGTGATGCTCACCCGCGTAGTCGTGGAATTCGTGAATACCGGCGCGGACCCCGGGCGATACGCGCACCGCGCTCTTGCCGTTGCCGTATGCCATGAAATCGGTCCGCCCGTTGACCCGGAACAGCGTGCACTCGGCGAAGCAGTTCTCCGGCCGGTGGTCCACCGGCACTGCCTCGTGGTTCGCGAACGTCACCTGCCCCACCCGCTCCTGATCCCGCCAAGCCCCACCGCTCTCGTCGTAGAGCAGTTCATCGCTGTCCACCGCTGCCACCCAATCGAACCCGTGCTCCACCGCATGGGTCACCGCGGCCTGCGTATTCGCGATGATTCGCCGAACCACCGCCGACGGAGTGTTGTCCGTGCGATCCCCGGCCCCGTCCAGCACCAGCACCGGCCGATCCCCGACCAACTCCTCGAACTCCGCCCGCTTGCCCGGGTCGTCCAGAAAGAGCATGATCGACTCGGCCTGCCGCAGGTGGAAGTCGAGCCAGAACCGATGCCCGGCAACGGGATCCAGCACTGTCGAACAGATCAGGAATCGATTGCGCGCCGCCTGCGCGGGGTTCTCCGACACACGCCGATCGTAGCCAGCCTCCTGTCGAGTCGGGGACGACCTCGGGCGGCTGAATCAGAGCCCGAGCCGCCCGTTCGTCACAGTCCCGCGTCGCTGACCGCCACGGCCGCGATTGAACCTTCCGATCCCGCCCAGTAGATTTCCCAGCGTGCGCCCCGAGTCGGCGGCCTCGGATTCGAGGGAACCGATCAGGCCCCGGTCGCGTCCAAACGAGTAACCGAAGTTCTGCGCGGGCTCGTCACCAGGCGGGGATCAGCAGGGAGGAGACCAATGACTACGCTCAACGTCGACACAGCGAACCTGGCGACGCTCGGTGCCGGGATGCAGCAGTCGGGTGGGGCTGTGGAAGCCATGGTCAAGACGGCGACCGACAACCTGTGGGGCAGTGGCACCAACAACGGAGAGTGCGAGGCCGGGCGGAATTATGAGCAACAAGGTGCTGCCATGAACACGGCTTTGGAGAAGGTCGGTATGTGGTTGTTGCACTGGAGTACGGCGACGAAGGCAACCGGCGCCGCGTTCGGAAAGAGTTCCATCGCCTATGGAAACACCGACGCGCTCAACGCCCATAAGACCGATAAACAATAACCGGCAGGGGCGGTAATATGGGCACGGCCAACGTCGATGAAATTCTCGACATCGGTTCTTGGGGCTTGCAGTACTGGGAACAGTTTCATCCACATTTTATCAAAGCGTGGCCTGATGATTGTAAGTACAGCGTCAAAGACCTCGAGGCGAAGTATGACGAGCAGCGTGGAATGAACCTGGCTAAGCTCGCGACCACCGCAGGCGCGCTGAATACGATTCTCGGCGTTGCCGACACGGAGTCGGAGAACCAGCGCGCCATCGCGAATCGGCTGCCGAACGTGTGGAGTGGGACTACCGCGGCCGGCCTGGCGTTGAGAATGGTCGGCGAGCAGACCAGTGCCGCGGAAACCGATCGGAAGAAATTCAAGGCATCGATCGTTGCGATCGAAGCATTCATCAACAGCGCGCGGGGCGCTGTCGAGAGCAAAGCGGAATATACGCTCGCACTCCTCACGCCGGTCGGAAATATCGCGGTAGAGATCGATGGTAAGTCGGCTCGAGGGGTGGTCGGCGAGCTCCCGGTGAAAATCGATGGTCGGACGCCGGATGATGTGGCGAAGATGGTCGATATCCACACTGCCACGGACTGGATCAGTTACGACCAGGTCTGCTGGGTGTACGACAATTTTCCTGAAGTCCGAAGCGAGATGGACGGGAATGACACCTCGAAGAAGAATTATGTCGACGATGGCAGTCACACGCTCGGATTCGAACGGGTCACCCCGAATGGTGAGCTCGCTCAGAAGACGGTCGACACTTGGTTGGAGAAGAAATTCAAACCCGACTTCACGGCGAAACTGGATGGATTCGTCAACAAGTGCAAGTCGGTAGACGACCACATCAAGGCGCAGTATCAGACGGTTCAGGCAGCGCTCGACCAACTCGATCAAGACTCGTACTCGCGACCGGCTGAGGAGACGGCCACAACGCCGCCTCCCAGTCCGTCGTCCGGGCCGTCGCCGAGTCCGACATCAGGTGTGCCGACCACCGGGACACCGACGACGGGAACGCCGACGACGGGAACGCCGACCACCGGGACACCGACGACGGGAACACCGACCACCGGAACCCCGACGACTGGAACGCCGTCGGCGACCAATACCGCTCTCAGTGGCCTGGCTTCCACGCTCACCACGACTCTGTCTTCCGCGGCCACCGCGCTGACTGCGGCAGCCTCGAGCGGTTTGACCACGTTGACCAGCACGATCTCCGAAGCCATCGAGGACCTGACCAAGGATACGGAGAACGACGACAAGAAGGACGACGACAAGAAAGACGACGACAAGAAGGGCACGTTGGCCGAATTCACCCTTGCCGGAAAGGAGTACAAACTCGAGATCGGCGCCGACGGGCAGCCGAAGTTGGTCGAGACCGGTCCGGACGGCAAGACTCATGAGTACAGCGTGAAATTGGATTCCAACGGCATCCCGATCATCTCCGACGAGGAGAAGAAATCCGAGACGCCCTCGACCCCCGGTACCCCGACCTCGGGAACTCCAACCACTGGTTCCCCGACTACCGGTACCCCGACCTCGGGGACACCGGCTGCCGGTACCCCCACCTCCGGGACGCCGTCCGAGGGGGCTCCGGCTGCGGGAACTCCGAACGTGACTGTGCCGCCGACCGGCAACAAGACGGGTACGCAGGATGGCGAGCATACGCCCGAGACGGCGCCGGTCGCCGATCAGCAGCCGGGCCGATCGGGTGCCGTGTTGGCTGAGGCAGGCCCGCTGTGATCTGTGAAGAAGTGCTGGAACCGGGCGAGGTGTGAACACGATGGATTACGCGAGGGAAATCGAGTACGCCGATGAGGATTTCCGGCGCCGATCACAATCGCAGCTGGATGAGTTGGAGCACGGCAAACGCGAGATCGAGGCTGCCTATCAGGGTGCGATCGAACAGGTCCTGGCCGAGGAACGGCAAGCTCGGGAGGAACGCGAGCTGGCAGAAGCCGCCGCCGAGACGGGCGGAGCAGCGCAGGCCGAGGCCGCAGCTCGCGCCGAGCGAGAGCGGCTGGAGGCCGAGGCCCGCGAACAACGTGAGTCGATCGCTCGCTCGGCCGCGTCTCGACAGGCTCACGGCTATGTCGCTCCCAGCGACGACGACGAATGGGACGACCCGGACTCCCAGTACTACCGTCGTGAGAGCTGGCTCGTCTGACTTTGTGGGGCACAAAAGAAATGGCAATCAAACTAGACAGTGACTGGCGGAACTGGCTGGCCGAGAACGTGGATCGCGGTTGCCGGGTGGAGACGATCGTTAGCGCCATGGTGGGGGCAGGCTTCGAGGAAGCCGCGGCGGATTCCGCCGTGAAGCGGGTCCTGGGAGGCGAGACCGCGCAGCCGATCGCGCGGGAGCCGAATCCCGAATACGTGTACGACGAGTGCCCGGTGTCGAGCGACAACGTCATTCACGCGCACGACCGGGATGTTCGGGTCTTGACGCGTATCCGGCGACCGCAGGTGGTTCTGTTCGGTGACGTGCTCTCGACGCAGGAGTGCGATCAAATGATCGAACGGTCGCGGCACCGGTTGAAGCGCTCGACCACCGTCAACGGCGCGACCGGCGCGGACGAGGCGATCGCGAACCGCACCAGCGAGGGCACGGTGTTCCAGCGCGGTGAGGACGAGTTCATCGATCGACTGGACCGCAGGACCTCGGCACTGATGAACTCGCCGCTGGAGCACGGTGAGGGTTTGCAGATTCTGCGCTACGGCGTCGGCGGCGAATATCGCCCGCACTTCGACTACTTCCCGCCGGAGGATCCCGGCAGTTGGCAACACGTCGCGACGGCCGGGCAACGGGTCTCGACACTGATCGTCTACCTCAACGAGGTCGAAGCCGGTGGCGCGACGGCCTTTCCGGAGGCGGGCCTGTCGGTCACGCCGAAGAAGGGTGACGCGCTCTACTTCCGATACCGCAACGGGGTGGGCCAGCTCGATTCGCTCACCCGCCATTGCGGCGAACCGGTGATCGCGGGGGAGAAGTGGATCATGACGAAATGGATGCGCCTGCGCGGGTTTTGAGCGCTTCGCCTTCGTGCTCGGGCCGGTCCCGCCCGCCCGGCGGGACCGGCCCCAGCTGTCGAGGCCGGCGTCCCGGCCCTCAGGGCATCGCGGCGTGGAATCCGCCGCGATCTCGTCCAGGGAATCGACGATCGGGCGGGCTCGATCCGTTCGTCATTGCACGCGAATCCCAGCGCGTACAAGCGGTTTCGGATCGGGCCCGGCCCGACCGGCGTCGCCCACGTTCCCCCTGGACGACGTTCTCTAGGTGTTGCGCCCGCCGTTGACACCGATGATCTGGCCGGTGATGTAACCGGCTTCCTCGCTGACCAGGTAGGCGCAGGCCGAAGCGATATCCTCGGGACGGCCGATGCGACCGACCGGGGTGCGTTCGGTCTGGCTCTCGACGTCGAAGAAGCCCCGTTCCACCGCCTGCTGCAACATGGGGGTGTCGATGAAACCCGGTGGGACGGTGTTCACGGTGATCCCGTGCCTGGCGAATTCCAAGGCGAGGGATTTGGTGAGGCCGACGACACCGGATTTGGCCGCGACATAGCTTGCCAGCCAGGCGGATCCGCTGTGCACGCTCGACGAGGAGATGGTGACGATACGTCCCCAGCGTTCCTCGATCATGTCGGGCAGCACAGCCTGGCAGCAGTCGAAGGTTCCGGTGAGATTCACCGCGAGCGACTTGTTCCACATCTCCGCGGTGACGTCGAGGAAATTGCTCTCCAGACTCAGTCCCGCGCTGGTGACCAGGATGGTCGGCCTGCCGAGTCGCGAGCGCACCTCGTCGATGCCCGCGTCGATCGCGGCCCGATCGGTGACGTCGACGGCGAGGCCGACGGATTTACCGCCCGCCCGCTCGAGTTCGGCGGCCATGGTGGCGGCCGCCTCACCGTCGAGATCGAAGACGGCCACCATATTTCCGTCGGCGGCCAGCCGCGAGGCGATGGCCGCGCCGATACCCGACGCGCCCCCGGTGACGATGGCGGTGCGCGAACTCATCCGATCGCCTCCTCGCCCGCGAGGGTGGTCCGATGCATGCGGCGCGGTTCCGAACGGTCGAATTCGCAGGCGCGGTGCACCAGGCCCCTGTTGTCCCACATGACCATGTCGCCGACGGTCCAGGTGTGCCGGTACACCCGATCCGGGGCGGTCGCCCGCTGCTCGAGATCGAGCAGGAGCGCCTTGCCCTCGTCGAGGTCCATATCCACGACATGTGCCGCGGTCGCGCCGAAAACCAGTGAGCGTCGGCCGTTTTCGTGGTTCCACACGAGTGGATGCTCGCGCACGGGCCAGCGCGCCCAGTCCGCCGCCTGTTTCGGCGTCGGATTCGGGTTCGCTCGGCTCTGCACTCCCGACATGCTGTGCGCGACCCGCAATTCGGCGAACCGCTGCCTCTCGGTTTCGGTCAGCGCGTCGTAGGCCGCGTAGGTGCTGGCGAATTCGGTCTCCCCGCCGACGGCGGCGATCACCCGCGCCGACATGATCGACGCCTTGGCCGGGATCTCGTCCAGCGATCCGTCCAGATGCCAATGATCGTTGGCGCCGAAGTATTTCGCGCTCGGGTTGGCGGGATCGAAACTGATCTCCATGACTTCGGGGTTGGCGTACTGCGGGAACTTCACCAGTTCGCCCAGTCGCCTGCCGAACGCCACCTGGGCGTCGTCGTCGGCGTTCAGTTCACGGAACAGCAGCACGCCGTAGGTGTCGAGGGCGTCGAGGCACCACGCGGGAATCTCGTCGTCGTTCAGCAGTCGGTCCACGTCGACGTCGAGCACTTCGATACCGACGTTGTCGCTCAGTTTCTCGAATGTGATGTCGGACATGCCTACCGTTATCCTCGCTGTCATGCCCGCCGTGTGCTCAGGCGGGAATATGCGGTGCGCGCGTATTGGTGAGCGGGCGGCGGTAGGACGGGTCGTCGCCGCTGCGCGACGGGGCGCCGTTCTGGTGGATATCCGGAACGTCGGCGAAGGGGATCGGCATGGTGGGCACCAGGCCGGACCACTCGATCACGTTGGTGCGCAGCGCGATACGCCATTGTCCGTCGCGCTTCTCCAGACGGTCGATGTAGCGTCCGCCCGCGATCCAGTTGCTCTCGTCGCGATTGCGTCCGACGAACAGGTAGTAGGTCTCGGTGTGGGCGGTGTCGCCGTCGAGGTCGCAGGTGTGGTTCAGCAGGTTGTGGTGGGTGGCGACCTGGCCGGTCTCGTGCATGGCCGAGGCCCAGTCGTACAGATCGGTGGGTCCGCCGACGTAGTCGCCCGCGGCGATGGTGGCGTCGGTGTGGAAGGCGGAGAGGAACAGTTCCCTGTCGAAACGGTCCATGCCGCGGCTGAATCGGGTCAGGGCATCGAGGATATCCTGGCGGTCGAGCAGTGATTCGAGGCGGGCCTGACGGTCCGTATCGGTAGAGGTCATGATCTTCTCCCTGGTGGATCTGTGAATCGGGATGCGGGCCCGGTCATACCGGCGACCAGATCGGTGCGCCGCGAGTCGCGCGCAGCGACGGGATCACCGACCCGTCGATATCGGTGACGTCGTATTCCCGCGCGAGTTCGGCGGTGATGAACGTGCCGCCGGATCGGGCGAGCACGTCGGGATCGGAGGCCATGGCGGCGATGACGCGGCCGGGGAATTCCGGTGTGCAACTGTCCTGCGGACGCGTCGCGGACTGTCCGCTCAATCCGGGCAGCGCGGCGAGATTGCGTTGCGCGCGCTCGGTGAGCGTCAGCCCCTGCCACAGCGAGATCGAGGTCACGCCATGCGGTTTCAGTTCCACGGCCATATCCCGCGCCATCCGGTCGACCGCGGATTTCGCGGTGCCGAACACGACGCCGTAGGTGTAGGCCACGCCGGTGTACCCGGAGATCGCGACGATCAGGCCGCTGCCGCGCGGTGTCATGAGACGGGCGGCGTGCCGGGCGGCGACGAAATTCGAGCGGACCCCGACGTCGACCATCTCCCAATTGGACAGCGGCTTCTCCCAGAACGGCTCGGGGGCCGTGAGATCTTCCGGGAGCGCGAACGCGTTGTTGACCAGGATGTCGAGACTGCCCTGTTCACGCTCGACGCGTTCGAACAGGGCAGCGACCTCGTCGTCGTTCGCGTGATCGACTTTGACGGCGATTCCCTTGCCGCCCCGGCGATCACATTCATTCGCCGTCTCGGCCAGACTGCCGGGGAGCGGATGCGATCCCTGCGTGGCGGTCCGGCCGGTGAGGTAGACCGTGGCGTGCTGTTCGGCCAGGGCCAGCGCGATACCTTTACCGATACCGCGACTGGCCCCGGTGACGACAGCCACCTTGCCGGACAACGTGGTCACGAAGAAGCCCGCGTGCCGAAGAACGTCACGCTGTGATCACCCGACGTCCGGCCGATATAGCGACGGCCGGTCAGTTCCGCACCCAGGATGCCCTTCGACCAGTCCGCCGCGTCGCCGCCTTCGCGAACCCAGTCGTAGAGCATGGTGCGTTTGGCGATGCGCCACTGACCGTCACGCCGTTCGAAACGGTCGAGATAGCGCCCGCCGAGAGAGATATCGCGCTCGCCCTCACCCATGTCGACGCGGTGGTACGCGTCGACGTAGGTTTCGGCCAGTCCGATATCGCCATCGAGCTCGACCAGGGTCTGACCGAGCATGTGCTGGGTGAGGATCACCGCGGGCGATCCCGGCACCACCCAATTCAGATAATCGTCGAACGATCCGGAGAAAATACCGAAATCGGTCGTGGCGTCCTTCCAGAAGGACGCGGTGATGGCCACCGCGTCCCTGCGGTCCTCGCCGCGGGCCAGACGCACGATCTGCTCGCGGATGCTCTGCTTGTCGAGCAGCGCCTGCACTTCTTCGGGCACGACACTCATCTCTGTCTCGAACTATGCCGAAGTATCCGGCGCGTACCCGAGGATGCCTTTGATCTCCAGGTAGTCGTCGAATCCGAATTCGCCCCACTCGCGGCCGTTTCCGCTCTTGCGGTAGCCGCCGAAGGGCGCACCGAAGTCGAAGGCGTCGTTGATCGTGACGTAGCCGGCGCGGATACGACGTGCCACCGCGCGTGCCTGCTCCAGATCGGCGCCCGCGACATTGCCCGCGAGACCGTATTCGGAATCGTTGGCGATCTCGACGGCCTGGTCGACGCTGTCGTATCCGAGGATGGACAGCACCGGCCCGAAGACCTCTTCGCGCGCGATCGTCATATCGTTGGTGACGTTCGCGAAGACGGTCGGCTTGACGTAGTAGCCGGTGTCGAGGCCGTCCGGACGGCCGACGCCGCCGGTGACCAGGGTCGCGCCCTCGTCGATGCCCTTCTGGATCAGCGACTGGACCTTCTCGAACTGCGGGCCCGAGACGACCGGGCCGATGACCGCGTCACCGTTCGGATCGCCGACCGTCACCTGCTCGGTCGCTTCCTTCGCCGCGGCGATGGCTTCGTCCATCCGAGCCGCCGGGACCAGCATGCGGGTGAGCGCGCTACAGGTCTGGCCGGAGTTCATCATGAGCGGGCCGATCGCGGCGCCGACGTTGGCCGCCAGGTTCGCGTCGTCGAGCACGATATTGGCGCTCTTGCCGCCCAGTTCCTGGGTGACGCGCTTGACGCTCGGCGCCGCGTTCTTCGCGACCTCGATGCCACCGCGGGTGGAACCGGTGAACGAGATCAGGTCGACATCGGGATGCGACGACAGCGGCACACCGACACTCGGTCCGTCACCCTGCACCAGGTTGAACACGCCGGCGGGAACACCCGCGGCGTCCAGGATCTCGGCGAAGATCTGCGCGGAGAACGGCGACTGCTCGGAGGGCTTGAGCACCACGGTGCAGCCGACCGCGAGGGCCGGGAACACCTTGACGGCGATCAGGCTCAGCGGCCAGTTCCACGGGGTGATGAGCCCGCAGACACCGATCGGCTCCTTGGCGATCAGCGTGGCGCCACGCTGCTCCTCGAAGGAGAAGTTCTCCAGGATGCCGATCGCGGTACCGAGATGTCCGGCAAGGAGATTGAGCTGGAAGCCGTTGGCGAGCGCGGCGGGCGCGCCCATCTCCTGGGTGAGTGCCGCGCCGAGGTCGTCGCGGCGTTTGCCGAACTCCGCGTCGATGGCGCGCAGCACCGCGAGCCGTTCGTCGACCGAGGTCGCCGACCAGGTGGTGAACGCCGCGCGGGCGGCTGTCACGGCACGGTCGACATCCTCGGCCGTGCCCTGTGCGACGCGACCGAAAACCTCTTCGGTGGCCGGATTCACCACGTCGAAGAATTCGGTGCCCGCGGGCTCGACCCACTTGCCGCCGATGTAGAACGTTGTCAGATCACTCATGACTACTGTGTCCCTTCCGCGTACCACGTGCGGAACTCGTCGTAACTGGGCATTTCTTCCGAGTTCGCCTTGGGGTCGACGGCCACGTGGATCAGGCCCGGCTTGCCGCTGGCGTACGCCCGCTTGATGGCCGGTGCGATGTCCTCGTCGCGTTCGACGTACTCGCCGTAGCAGCCGAAGCCCTCGGCGACCTTGTCCAGTCGCGTCTCGGTGCCCCAGTGCACGCCGGTCTCGAGCGAGCCCTGACCGAAGGTGCGCTTGTAGACGCCGACCTCGAGGCCCCACGCGTAGTCGACAGCGACCACGACGACCAGCGGAAGACCCAGCCGCACAGCGGTTTCCAGCTCCGCGATCTGGAACTGGATCGACGAGTCACCGGTGACGAGCATGACCGGACGCTTGCGGCCCTCGGCGACCGAGGCGCCGACGGCGTAGGGCAGACCGGTGCCGAGGTGACCGAAGTTCTGGTTCCAGATCACGTCGTGCGGCTTGGCCTGGGAGTAGGTCCAGCCGAAGATCGTGGTGGCGCCACCGTCGCGGACCATGATGCCGTCGGCCGGGAACGCCTTGGTGGCCTCCACGATCAGACGCGCGGGGTGCACGGGGGTCATCCCGGACGGCGCGGTCTCGGCCAGTTCGGCCAGACGCGCGGCGTCCTGCTCGATCCAGCCCGCCAGCTCCGGCGTCGCGGTGCGCGGGGTGTCCTTCAGCGCCTCGACCAGCTGCGGGACGACGGCACGGAGGTCGCCGACCAGCGGAACGTCGATCGGGCGGTTGACGCCGAACGCGTACGGATCCTGTTCGATCAGAATCCATTTGCGGTTCGCCTCGTTCGCGACCCAGTGCCGACCGCGACCGTAGTGCACCGGCTCACCGAGTTCGGTGCCGATGGCCAGGCACAGATCCGACTGCACGACCGCTTCGACCGCGGAGGGCGAGAAGCCGTACGGGAAGGTGCGATCCTCGAGGCCCTCGATGTAGGAGGTGCCGCCGGAGGTCTGGATCACCGGGCAGGCCATCGCCTCGGCCAGCGCCCGGACCGACTCACCGGAGCGGGTGGTGTGCACACCGTGTCCGACCAGCAGCACCGGCTGCTTGGCGGCACGGATCAGTTCCACGGCTTCGGCGATCACGTCGGCGCCCGCGGTCTGCCCGACCAGGCGGTAGCGCGACGGCGGCACCGGATCCGGCACATCCAGCTCTTCGAGGATGACGTGCGACGGGTATTCGATGTAGACCGGTCCCGGGGTGCCGCCGAGCGCCTTGCGCAGGCCCTCGCGGATGATCTCGTCGGTCTGGTCCGCGTATTCGATGCTGGCGGAGTACTTCACCGACGGCTCGAACAGCGCGGCCTGCTTGACGAACTGGATCCGTCCGCGGCGTACCCGCTGCTCGGTGATCCTGGCGCGCTGACCGCCCAGGAAGATCACCGGCGAATTCTCGACCTTGGCGCACATCATCGCGCCCGCGAGGTTGGCCACACCCGGGCCGAGGGTGCCGATGCAGACCGCGGCCTTGCCGGTCATCCTGGACACGGCCTCGGCCATGAATCCGGCGGATTCCTCGTGATGGGGTGCGATGACATTCCAACCGCGTTCTTCGGCGAGATGGAACATGTGCACGAAGTTCGGATCGGGGATACCGAAAATCGTGTTGATGCCCTCCGCTTCGAATAGCTGGAGAATGCGTTCGTAAACTTTAACCGACATGCTGGCCTGCCTCCGTGGCTAGCGCGAAACTCTTCCTGAGGTGTTCTACGTGTCCTGTGGTCGCGGGGAAGACCCACGAATCCGCGGTATCGCGAATCGCGTCGATCTGCTCGCCGACCTCATCGATGGACCATGAGGGTCGATAGACCCCCGGTGTCTCGGCGATATACGCCCGTGCCACCCGACCCCCGACGGCCACCAGCATTTCGCCGGTGACCGAACAGGTTTCGTGGGCGAGCCAACCGACGGTCGGAGCGATCAGCTCCGGACCCATCGGCGGGTAGGCCGAGGTGTCGAGTCCGTCGGCCAGCCGGGTCACCGCGGCGGGCACGATGATATTGCTGCGCACACCGGATTCGGCGCCCTCCAGGGCGATCACATTGGACAAACCGATCATGGCCGACTTCGACACCGCGTAATTCGCGACGCCCTGATTGCCGTACAACCCGCCGATAGACGAGGTGAGCACGACGCGGCCGTAGCCCGCGTCGGCCATCAACGGAAACGCCGGGCGAACGACATGGAACGCCCCGCGCAGGTGGACATCGAGTACCGCGTCGAAATCCTCGTAACTCAGCTCGCGCAGCGAGCCGTAGCGGACATTGCCCGCGTTGTGCACGAGGATATCGATCCGGCCGAAATTCTTGATGGCCGATTCGATGATCGCACGGCCGCCTTCGGGGGTCGCCACCGACTCCGTGCACGCGACGGCGATACCGCCCGCCGCTTCGATCTCCGCGACCACCTCGGCGGCGGCGTCCACTTCGACACTGTCGCCGCGCACGCTGCTACCGGGGTCGTTGACGATCACCTTGGCGCCACGTGACGCGAGCAGCAGGGCGTATTCACGCCCGAGCCCGCGTCCCGCGCCGGTGATCACGGCAACTCGATCGTCGAATCTGAGTTCCGACACTGGATCTCCTCCTTCTGCGATCGTCACTTGTCCAGGACGAGGCCCTGATGGTCTCCCGCGTCGCGCCACGCCTGGAACAGGTCCTCGAGGGCGTAGAAGCCGGGCCAGTACGGGTCACCGAGGTGCGACTTGATGGTCTTCTCGCCCTCGTTGTTGTAGTAGCCGGGCGTGCACTCGCGCTGGAAGGTGGTGTTGTCGACCGCCGACTCGCGGATGGTGGTGCACCATTCCTCGACCGCTTCCGCGGTGGGTTCGACCGTGGCGGCACCGGTTTCGTACGCCTTCGACAGGATGTAGGCGATGTGGTTGGCCTGCTGGTCGAACATGTCGGTGGTGCTCGCGGTCACGCCGCCCTGGATGAACCCGGTGAAGAACACGTTCGGGAATCCGCGGGTGGTGAGGCCGTGCAGGGTCTTGTAGCCGCCCGCCCAGTGCTCGTAGAGCGAGAGGCCGTCGCGGCCGGTGAACGGCGCGATGCCCAGGCGACGGTCCAGATCGGTGGTGATCTCGAAACCGCTGGCGAAGATGATGACGTCGACCTCGTGCTCGACACCGTCGGCGATGATGCCCTTGGCCGTGATGCGTTCCACGCCTTTGGACTTGGACACATCGACCAGGGTCACGTTGTCGCGGTTGAAGGTCGGCAGGTAATCGTCGTTGAAGACGGGCCGCTTGCACAGGAACCGGTAGTAGGGCTTGAGCGCCGCCGCGGTCGCGGGATCCTTCACGATCTCGTCGACGCGGTTGCGGACCCGCTCCATCGCCTTGTAGTCCTCGGCTTCGCGCAGCTCCATGAACTTCTCGGGAGTCAGCGTCGCCCACTGGCCGGTGGCGCTGATGTGCGCCTCCAGGTTGCGGCTCACCTCGGTCCAGCCGTCACAGATCAGGTCTGCCTGGCCCGGGGCGAACGCCTCGAAGGCCGCGGTGTGGAAGTTGCGCTTGCGCTCACGGGTCCAACCCGGCTGCACCGTGGCGGCCCAATCCGGATCGGTGGGCACATCGCCGCGCTCGTAGACGTAGGACGGTGTGCGCTGGAAGACGTACAGGTGCTCGGCGGACTGCGCCAGATGCGGAATCACCTGGATGCCACTGGCACCGGTGCCGATCACGGCGACCTTCTTGTCGGCCAGCTTGTCCAGGCCGCCCTTCAGGCTGCCGCCGGTGTACTCGTAATCCCAGCGGGCGCTGTGGAAGGTGTGCCCCTCGAACTCCGAGATGCCGGGAATGCCGGGCAGTTTCGGCTTGTTGAACGGGCCCTGCGCCATGATGACGTAGTGGGCGCGGATGTTGTCGCCACGATTGGTGCCGACATTCCAGAGCTTGCTCGCCTCATCCCATTCCAGGGAGGTCGTCAGCGTGGAGAAGATCGCGCGCTCGTAGAGGTTGTAGTGCTTGCCGATGCGCTGCGCGTGCTCGAACGCCTCGTCGCCGCGAGCGTACTTCTCCTTCGGCATGTAGCCGGTTTCCTCGAGCAACGGCAGATAGGCGTAGCTGTCGGTGTCGCACTGGATGCCGGGGTAGCGGTTCCAGTACCACGCGCCGCCGAAATCGCCCGCCAGCTCGATGATCCGGAAGTCGGTGACGCCCGCCTCTTCCAGCCGGGCCGCGGCGATCAGGCCTGCCCACCCGCCGCCGAGGATCGCCACGCCGATCTCGGCGTCGATCGGTTCCCGCGGAACGACCGTGGTGTACGGGTCGCCCTCGTAGAACTCGTTGAACCCCTCTTCGGTGACCAGGTACTGGCCTTGGCCCTCCGTGCGCAGACGCTTGTCGCGTTCGCCGAGGTACTTCGCCCGAAGTGCGTCGATGTCGACCTCGGGGGTCTGCGTGGGTGCGCAGTCAGTCATGCGGGTTTCCTTGCTGGGTGTGGTGATTCAGACGAGGTCGCGTGGTTCGCCGGTGCCCATGTACTGGGCCAGGCCGTGGTGGAGGTTGACCACGCTGCGTTCGCGATAGGGATTGGGTTTGGGGCCGGAGAAGCCCCTGGACTTCATGCCCTGCTGGACCGCGGCCATATTGTCGAAGTCCTGGGGGAGCACGGTGCGCCACCCCGGGTCGCCGACGGGGGTGTATTCCCATTCGGTCTCGGGTTCTTGCCCTTCGGGGAAGAGTTCGAAGACCGCGGCCTCGAAGACGCACTTGTCCGGATCGGCGCCGAAGGGCCGGAACCGGTAGCAGAGCATGTTGTTGACCGCGTGCCCGATCTGGAAGTTCGGGAAGATCTGCCAGGCGGTGCCCGCCTTGGCCACGACGTCGGGTTCCACCTTGGGCCAGTCGACACCGCGCGCCTGGTCCTCGGCACGAGAGGTCTCGAGCCAGTAGCGCAGCACCTCGGCACTGGGTGTGCCCTCCGGCAGTTCGTCGACGAGCCGGTTGGCGACATCGACGAGGGTGCGGGTGGTGTTGGTGTTGGCGTTCTCCCAGGTGAAGTTCTGCAGGGTCGCCGTGGAGATACGGGCGTCGTCACCGCCGCCGACGCGCAGCTTGGCCTGGTTCTCTTCCATGCCCTTGGGCGCGTCGTAACCGATGTTGCTGTGCTTGCCCTGCTGGCGGGCCCACCCGAGGAAGCTACCGAAATTCGTGAATTCCGGGTGGGTGTAGGGGACGTGGTAGGTCTCCATGAAGGCTTCGAAGGCGACTTTCCAGTTGCAGTCGAAGGTGAGCCATTTGCGCCAGCGGTAGCGCATCTTCTCGAGTTCGAAATGTTCGAGCAGGCTCGCGGCGGGCTCGAGGTAGTCGCGCAGCGGTTCGGCCTCGGGGTCCATGTTGATCCAGACCCAGCCGCCCCAGGTGTCGACCTTCACGTGGTTGAGGCCGTCGTTGCGTTCGGTGAGTCCGCAGGTCCAGTCCTCGCGTTCGGCGACGAAGGTGTTGTTGCCCTCGAGGTCGTAGCGCCAGCCGTGGAAGCCGCAGATGAACTGGCGGGCTTGTCCGCGCGCGTCGTGCGCTCCTGCCGGGGTGTCGACCAGGCGGCGGCCGCGGTGGGCGCAGACGTTGTGGTAGGCGCGGATGGTGTCGGGGGCGGTGCGGACCACGATGATCGAGTCGTTCACGATCTCGTAGGTCAGGAAGTCACCGACCTTGGGGATCTCCTCCACGCGGGCGACCTGCTGCCAGACCTTGGCCCAGAGTTTGTCGCCCTCGGCTTTGGCGTATTCCGGGGATATGTATGCCTCGACACCGATCGACATCGGAGTCGACAGGGGATCCGTCGTGGTGGTCTCGGTGATGTTCTCAGCGGTTTCGGTCATGACATCCTCCTGGTGGAAACCGTGGTGTCAGTAGGTGGTCGCGGCGCGGTGGCTGGTCCGGCCGGTGTTCTCTCTCGATAGCCCGGCAGCGGGGAACAGGCTTTTCGCGTTTCTGTTCCCCGCCGTCGGTCATCGGTGGCTCACGCCTCCTCGCGCAGGACGAGCACGCTGCCCTCGGCGTCGGCCGAGATGTAGACGGTGCCGTCCGGTGCGGCGGCGATACCGGCGAACGGACCCATCGGGCCCGAGAACGGCGGGGTGCCCTGGAGCGGCTTGGCGACGACACCGTCGGGGGTGCCGACCGGCAGGTTGGTCGCCAGTGTCGTGCGCACCTTGGTCTCGAGGTTGAAGCTGATCAGAGCCTTGAGGCCGACATCGACGATGAGCAGCTGCTTGCCGCGCACCAGGATGCCGTGCGGGGTCTCCAAGCCGTCGACCACGGTGTCGACGCCGCCCGCGCCGACCGAAACGACGCGTCCGGCACCGGATTCGGAGATCAGGATCGCGTTGTCCGGGCCGAGTGCGACGCCGATCGGGCGTTGCAGGCCGGATGCCAGCACCTCGGTCTGTCCGCCGCGCACCGACGCGACCTGTCCGGTGCCCGCGTCGACCGCGACGATGGAACCGTCCGAGGCCACCGCGATGCCGTACAGCTCGGCGAAGCCGTCGGCGATCAGCCCGGTCTCCGGCTCCTCGCCGTGCTTGTAGGTGACGATCTGCCCGGTGGAGGTGGCGCCGACGAACTCGTTGACGCCGGTCGCCACCACGCCGCGCACGTAGCCCGGGCTGTTCAGGCTGAACAGCGACGCGACCACCTGGAGTTTGCCGTCACGGAACTCGTGGAAGTAGGTGCCGTCGGCGACGTAGAGCGTGCCGTCCGGTCCGACCGTGAGGTCGAGCGGCCACAGCAGACCGCCCGGCAGCAGCGACTTGCTCTCGCCGCCGCCGAGTACCTCGGTGATGGAGCCGTTGAAGTTGGAGACGAAGAGCCTGCCGTCGACGAAGGTGCAGTTGTCCAGGCCGGGTTCGAGCTGGGCCAGCACCTCGCGGTTGCCGGTGCGCGGATCGATGCGCAGCACCTGCCCGGTGCCCGCCTGGGTGGAGACGATGAACCCGGCGGCGTCGAACTTCACCGAGTCCGGCCCGGCCAGATCGCCGACGACGCGCTCCGGCGTCCCGCCGTTCGGGTCGATGCGCCAGATGTCGTTGGTGCCCATCACGGGGTAGTAGAGCAGCCCGTCCGGGCCGACCTCCATGGCGTTGGGCATCGGCAGGTTGTCCTGGAGTACCACCGGGGCACTGCCGTCGAGCGGCACCTCCATGAGCCTGCCGCCGATGCGGCACTCGTTGACGAAGAGCCTGCCGTTGTACACGGTGATGCCGTTGGCGCCGGGCAGATCGTCGCGCAGTACCCGGCTGGTGCCGTCGGGGCTGCGCACGCTCACCCGCGCGTCCATGTACTCGGTGGCGATGAGGTTGCCCGCCGGGTCGAAGGCCATATCGTCGGGGGCGATGATGTCGCCGCCCTTGGCGCTGATGGTCTCGAGATCGCCGGTGGTGATGTCGAGGGCGCTGATCGTGCTGCCCACCACCTGGGCGACGTAGATGCGGTTATCAGGTCCGGTGCGCAGGCCGTTCGCGCCGAACAGTCGGCTCGGCGGTGTGAGCCGTTCGATGCTCACACCCTCTGCGGTGGTGATGGACGTGGTGCTGCTGTAACGCGCCCCTCGAGTCAAGGTGGGGCCCTCCGATGCGGTGAGAAGTCCGATATTCGCGTTGCGGCACTGCCCGGACCCGGCGGCGCCGTGGGGCGGGATTCCGATGGGGGCAAGTGCAGGACCGCGTGTCGTGGGTCACGCTACTTCAATCCTCACAAGGATAGCAATACTTGAACAATTGCTTACCGGTGGGTAATTTGCCGCGGGCTGTCGATGACGCCTCGAAGCGGCGTGAAGCGGTCGTGCCGCCGAGCGGAGACGAGGTGTCGCCCGTCTCGCTGCTGTATTGAAATATGTTGTGCTGCAACCAGATAGCCGCGCACAACGACCCCTCGGCGGTGTCGGCTCGCGCCGGTCGAGCCGGTAGGTGCCGACCGGTACCCGGGTCTAGCCGAGCATACGCCCGAAACGCGATTGGAAACGCTGATTTCACTGGGATGAGAACACGATTATCCTAGGCCGTTCGCGGGCGTGCAGCAAGGAAAACGCGACTTCAACGGGGGTGCGGTGGAATTCGTGACGCGGTGCGTCAGATCCGGGAACGCAGCCCGGAGTGCACGGCGAGACGCGCGCCCGCCGACGCGGCGTTGACCACGCCGTCGTCGAAGCGTTCCAGCACGAGTGCCTGGGTCGCGGCCAGGTGGGTGCGATACAACCGCTCGGCTTCGGCCGCTCGGCCCGCCGCGATCTCGGTGACGATGCGCTGGTGGGTGCGCACGACCGCGGCGGCCTCGTCCTCGGAGGGATATTCGCCGCGTCGGGTGAGCGCCTCCGCCCAGGCCTCCTCCTGCGCCGACCACAGCGTGACCAGGGTGCTGACCACGTATCGGACGGTGAGATTGGGGGTGTTCTGGACGATGAGGTCGTGGAATTCGCGCGCGGTGTGGGTGAAGGCCATGCCGTCGGCCACGAGTTCGGCGGATTTCTCGACGTTCTCGGCGAGCACGGGCACCACGGTGTCGGCGCGATCGGGCCGTTCGGCGCATTCGGCCGCGCACAGCGGCTCCAGCATGCGCAGTCCCGCGGCGAGGTCGCCGAGCGTGACGCGAGCGCCCTGGAGGGCCAGACCGAGGTGATACGCTGCGGAAGTCGCGTCGGGACGGTGTACTTCGGCGCCTCCGACATTGCCGCGCCTGACCGTGACCAGGCCTTCTGTCTCCAGGATGCGCAATGCTTCGCGGATCGAGGGATAGCTGACACCGAAATCCTGTACCAACTGGTCCTGGGTGGGAAGTCGGTAGTTCTCGTCACCCGCGAGGATGCGCGTGCGTAGCTCGGCGGCGACGGTTTCGGCGATGCGGCGCTGCGGCACCCGGCCGCGTTTGGCCGTGGTCATGCGGACCGTCGCGAGTTCGTCCGATTCGTTCGAACGCAGGTGGCCGTATCCGTCATGGCGGCAGTCTAGTCATCAACCGGCTGACCATTCAAATATTGCTATCCTTATGAGGATTGAAGTAGTCTGCGCCACATGGACTTCACGATGGGTGGGTCCGCCGCAGAACTCCGGCGAGAACTGCGGCGGCTGATTGCCGAGGAGGTCCCCGCCGATTATCTCGGCGCGTTCACCGACAATCCCTCGGATCTGGCAGTGGCCCAGCGTTTCTGCCGGGTACTGGCCGAACACGGACTGCTCTGCGCGGCCTGGCCGGAGGATTTCGGCGGTGGTGGCGCCTCGGTGTGGGAACAGACCGTCGTCCGCGAGGAGATGTGGGCACACCACGAACCGCGCGGCGCACAGTACATGGGTGTCAACTGGGTCGGCCCGACACTCATGCGGCACGGTACCGCCGACCAGCAACGCAAACATCTGCCGCCGATCGCGCGCGGCGAGGTGATCTGGTGCCAGGGCTTCAGCGAGCCCGATTCCGGCTCGGACCTCGCCTCGTTGCGCACCGCGGCCCGCCGTGACGGCGACGGATGGCGAATCTCCGGGCAGAAGATCTGGACCTCCTACGCCTCGATGGCGCAGTGGTGCTTCCTGCTGGCCCGTACCTCGACCGGCGCGCGCAAACAGCAGGGTCTGACGGTCTTCCTGATCCCGATGTCGGATCCCGGCATCGAGGTGCGGCCGATCAAATCCATGCTCGGACCGCACCACCTCAACGAGGTCTTCTTCGACGGCGTCCGCGCCACCGAGGCCGATGTCCTCGGCACGGTCGACGAGGGCTGGTCGGTGGTGCAGGAAGTGCTCGCCTTCGAACGCGTCGGCATCGCCCGCTACGCCCGCTGTGACCGCCTGCTCTCCGCCGCCCCCGATGTGCTCGGCGAACGCTGGGACACGCTGCCCGCGGAATTGCGCGTGCGCTGGGCGAAGACGCTGGTCCGGGCCAGGCGCGCCAGGTTGCTCGCCTACCAGGTGGTCTCCATGCAGGCCACCGGCCGGGTCGCGCCCGGCGACGCCGCCGCCTACCGGATCGCGGTGACCAAACTCGATCAGGAGAGCGCGAGCGTGCTCACCGAACTCGCCGCGTTCGTGCCGAGCGAGGGTGAAGCCCAGCGGCAGTTCCGGCGCGCGGTGGACGATCACTGGCGCTACGCGAACGCGGCGACCGTCGCGTCGGGAAGTATCGAGATGCAGAAGATCCTGCTCGCTCGCTCACTGCTGAGCGCGCCCCGCCGGTCCGGGGAGGCCGCATGACCACCGCGCCCTTCCCCTCCGACGGTCATGCCATGACCATCGAATTATCCGACGAGGCACAGGAATTCGGTAAACAGGCGTTGCGCGCGCTGCGCGCCGCGGGCGGCGACGAACTGGTGCAGGCCGCCGAGTCGGAACCCGCGCGCAGGCACGAACTCGTCGCCCCGGTGCTCGACGCGCTCGGCGCGTGGGATCTGGAGCCGCGCCGCGATCCGGAGGAATTGGAAGCGGCGGCGGCGCTGTGCCGCAGCGCGGGCTACTGGGCGACGCCCTACCCGGTCGCCGAGCGGCTCGCCCGTCCGATCGACATGGACGTCGACGGCCTCGTCGTGGTCGCCGGTGACGAACCCACCGCCGCGTTGGCCGGGGTGGACCTGCGCTGGGCCGCGGTGACCCTGGAGGGCGCGCGCGGCGAGATCACCGTACTGCCGTCGAGCGAATCCGCGCGCTACTCCGCGTTCACGACCGGTGTGCGGGTGCGCCCGGTCGACACCGAAGGCGCCGCCGATGTCGCGCTGGCGCTGGTCCTGCCCTGCTGGACGCTGCTCGGCATGCTGGATCGCGCGATCGAGTCGGCCCGCGAACACGTGCTCGTGCGCGAACAGTTCGGCAAACCGCTGGCCGAATTCCAGTCCGTGCAATTCCAGCTGACCGACGCCGAAGTGGACCGGCGCGGGGTCGACATGCTCGCCAGGTACGCGCTGTGGAGTATCCAGGCCGGCCGTGAGGACGCGCTCATCGACGCGCTCTCGCTGCGCTCGGCGATACTCGACGCGGCGGACACCATCTTCCGCGCCGCGCACCAACTGCACGGCGCCACCGGCTTCTGCGACGAGACGCCGCTGTCGTGGCTCTCGCGCTACAGCCTGCCGCTGCGACGGCTGCCTTTCGCCTCCATCGGCACCGACGAGGCACTGGCCGCCCACATGGGCCGCCGCGGGCCCGCGGGACTTTTCACCGAGATCGGGGGAGTGTGAGTCGCATGGGATACGACCTGCCCGCGGTGCTGACCGTGGAATCCGAGGGCCCCGTCCGCATCGTCACCTTCAACAGGCCCGACGAACTCAATGCCGTCAACGCCGATCTGCACCGCGCGGTCGCCGAGGTCTGGCGGCAACTGGCCGCCGACCAGGAGGCCAGGGTCGTGATCCTGACCGGCGCGGGCCGTGCGTTCAGCGCGGGCGGCGACCTGGACTGGATCACCTCCTTCCTCGACGATCCCGCCGCGCGTGACGAGAGCATCCGCGAGGGCGCGCAGATCATCGAGGAGATGCTGCGCTTCCCGCTGCCCGTGATCGCCGCCGTCAACGGCGCGGCCATGGGACTCGGCGCGAGCATGGCGGTGCTGTGCGATGTCGTGCTGATGTCGGAACGGGCCTACCTGGCCGATCCGCATGTCGCGGTCGGACTTGTCGCGGGCGACGGCGGCGCGGCGTTCTGGCCGCTGCTCACCCCGATCCTGCGCACGCGCGAATTCCTCTACACCGGTGATCGCATCGATGCCGCCACCGCGGTCGAGGTGGGATTGGCCAGCCGCACCGTCGCACCGGACGAACTGCTCGCCGAGGCGCGCAAACTCGCCGAACGTCTCGCCGCGATGCCCGCGGAGGCGTTGCGCAGCACCAAACGGGTGGTGAACATGTACCTGTCGCAGGCCCTCGGTGGGCCGATGCAGGCGGGTTTCGCCGCCGAGGTGTCCACCATGAAGTCCCCCGAACACCGGGAGCGACTGCTGGCGATCAGGGCACGCGCGCGGTGACCGGGCGCGATCTGCACGAGTTCCGCGCCGAGGTGCGTCGGTGGTGTCGGGACAACGTCCCGGCCGACTGGCGACAGGCTCAGACGGGACCGTCGGAGGCGGAATTCGTTCGATTCCAACAGGAGTGGTTCCAGAAATTGCGCTCCGCGGGTTACGCGGTGCCGCACTGGCCCGCCGCCTACGGCGGGGGCATGTCGATTCCGGAACAGGTCGTGCTCTACCGGGAACTCGCCGCGCACGACGCGCCGCGACTGGTCCTGGCCTTCGTCGCGGTCCATCACGCGGCCGCGACGCTGCTGGCCGCGGGCACCGAGGAACAGCGCAGGCGGCATCTGCCCGCCATTCTCGACGGTGAACTCTGGGTCCAGGGCTTCTCCGAACCCGGCGCGGGTTCGGATCTGGCGGCACTGCGCACCACCGCGCGCCGCGACGGCGACACCTACCGGGTGACCGGACAGAAGGTCTGGGCCAGCGGCGCGCAATACGCGGACTGGTGCCTGCTGCTGGCACGCACCGACCCGGACGCGCCCAAACGTCGCGGTATCTCGTACTTCCTCATGGATATGCGCACACCGGGCATCGAAGTGCGCCCGATCCGCAACGCGGCGGGCGAATCGCATTTCTGCGAGATCTTCCTCGACGACGTCCCCATACCCGCCGCCAACCTGATCGGCGCGGAGAACGCGGGCTGGCAGGTCGCGCAGCAGACCCTCGGCGCCGAACGCGGGCTGACCATGTTGGAGCTGGCCGAACGTCTCGGCAACGCCGGATTCCGCTGGCTGGTCGAGGCGTGCGCGACCCCCGACGCGACCGGACGACGTCCGGTCGACGACCCGGTGGTGGCCGACCGGCTGGTCGCACTCGATATCGAGATCACCGGACTGCGCGCGCTGTGCAGCGATCTGGTCGAGCGCCACGACACCGGCACCGCGGGTCCGGCCGACGCCTCCATCGTGAAGTTGTACTACAGCGAACTGCTCCAGCGCATGACCGATTTCGGCACCGAGGTCGGTGGCGTCGGCGCGCATACGGTGCTGCGGAAACCGATGTCCGGCGGTTGGGAATCGGGAGCGTGGGTTCTCGATTTCGTCGGCTCGTGGGAATGGACCATTCCGGGCGGAACCAGCGAGATCCAGCGCACCATCATCGGTGAGCGCGGGCTGGGACTGCCCAGGGAACCGACGGGGACATGATGAGCGAAGCATTCGCGGCGGGCGACGAATTCGCCGAGATCCACGACGAACTGCGCGCGGTGGCCCGTGATCTGCTCGGCAAGGCCGGTCGCGAGACCGCCATCGACTGGTCGCTGATCGCCCGCTCCGGCTGGCTCGGTCTGGAAGCGCCCGCCGAATTCGACGGAGCCGAAGCCACGTTCGCGGAAGTGGCGGTCCTGCTCGGCGAGCTGGGGCGGGCGGCGGCATCGGGCGCCTACCCGGCGGTGGCCGCACTCGGACTCGGCGCGCTCGGCCTGGTGAGCCCGAACCCGGAACGCGACACGCTGCTGCGCGACACCGTCGCGGGTACGTCCGTGCCGATCGTCGTACTGTCGTCGGGACGTTCGCCCGCACTCGATCCCGACACCGCGCCGGAATTCCGGCTCGTCGACGGGGAGAACGGATCGACCCTGCACGGCAGCGCCGATTTCGTGCTGGACGCGGCCTCTGCCGACCGGCTGCTGATCCCGGCGAGCACACCCGACAACGCGATCGTGCTCGCCGCGATCGAACCGGGTGACCTCGTCACCGAACAACCGGTCGTCGACGAGACGCGCGGATTCGGGCACGTCCGCGTCGACGGACTGTCGCTCACGCCGGAGCAGGTGTGGCATTTCGACGATGACGGTGCGCGCGCCCTCGGGCGACTGCGTGACCGCGCCGTGGTCGCACTCGCCTGCGACAGCCTCGGGCTGAGCGAAGCCATGCTGGACGCGACCGTCGAATACGTCGGGGTCCGCGAACAATTCGGCCGCCCCGTCGGCTCGTTCCAATCGGTCAAACACGCGTGCGCGGACATGCTGGTCCAGGTGACCGTCGGCAGGCAACTGGTCTCGGCGGCCGTACGCGCCCTCGTCGCGGACACACCCGAGGCGAGCACCGCGGCCTCGATGGCCAAGGCGTTCACCAGCGCCGCCGCCGTCGACGTCGCGGGCAAGGCGATGCAACTGCACGGCGGCATCGGCTACACCTGGGAAAGCGGCATCCACCAGTACCTGAAGCGGGCCGTCCTCAACCGCTCCCTGTTCGGCTCTCCCGCCGAACACCGCAAGGTATTGGCGCGTCGCTACCTTCCCTCCGCCACCGAGTAGACGCCGACTCGGTGCGGCGGCGCACCCGGTCGTGGACATCGAGACAGCCCGAAACACGATGAGCCCGAACAGTGTTGTCTGTTCGGGCTACGTCGTGTGGCGCGGGGACGCCCGGCCCGAGCGGACGGCGCGGCGAAGCACTGGTTGCGGGAGTCGGGATCGCCGGAACACGATGAGCTCGAACAGCATTGTCTGTTCGGGGTGCCGGACACCCGGCCCGAACGGACAATGGCGCCCCGAACAGCCGGGTTCCCGGACCTGACTGCCGCGTTTGTCCGCGTAGGCCTGGCCGTTTCGACCCGCTTCGGAACCACACCGCGTGCACGACACCCCGGAACACGAAATAGCCCGAACAGCCGGGCGGCTGTTCGGGCTATTTCGTGTCACGTGACGGGCTCCGCCGTAGCACGCGGACGGATCGGAAGACGCCGTTGTCGTAATCCGGTCCGCCGCGCGCGTGGGACGCGGGCGATGGTCCGGCGACAACGTCGTTGTCGGCGCCGGACCCACCCCGCGGCCGTGCCGGGGGCCTTCGTGCGGCTAGGTTTCCAGCCGCTGTGCGGCGAGCAGCCGCAGGTCACTCGATTTGATCTTGGCGCTGCCGGTGATCTCGATATCCTCTTCGGCGAAGAAGAGCACGTGCCGGGGCACCTTGTAGCTGGCAAGGCTTTCGCGCAGGAAGAGGCGGATCGCCTCGCCGTCGAGCGTCGTGTCCGCGTGCGGCACGACACAGGCCACCACGACCTCGCCGAGGGTTTCGTGCGGAACACCCACGGTGCGACCGACCTTCACGCCGGGGTAGCGGTTGAGTTCCTCGTCCACTTCCAGCGGGGAGACGTTGGCGCCACCGGTCTTGATGATGTCGGTGAGCCGTCCTTCCCAGTAGAGGCGGCCGATATCGTCGAGGTAGCCGCCGTCGCCGGTGTGGAAATAGCCGTCCTCGTCGAGCGTCTCGTCCAGCGGGATGCCGACGTAGCCGAGCATCAGGGTCGGGCCCTTGACGCAGATCTCACCGCGTTCCCCGCGTGTCAGCACCAGGCCGGTGAGCGGGTCGACGACCTTGATCGTATTGCCGGGCAGCGGCTCGCCACTGCTGCCCGCGATCACGTCCTCGGGGGTGTTGGCCGCGAAACACGTGGTGATGGTGAAGGTTTCGGTATTGCCGTAGGCGTGACCCGGCTCGGTCCAATCGGTTTTCACCGTGGGATGCCGCGCGGCCGGGTAGTCGCGGTCGACGAACCGCAGACTGCTCAGATCCACCGTCGCCCAGTTGGCCGCGCCCTCGAGCTGTGCCCACTGATGCGGCCACGCGACCGGGAAATTCACCCGCTCGGACTGCATCAGTTCCAGGGCCGCCGCACCGTCGAAGGTCGACTGGAGGACCAGTGATCCGCCCGCGGCGAGGGTGGAACCCAGCGCCTGACCGAAGTTGCCCGACCAGAAGAACCCGTTGGCGGTCCAGCAGCGGACGTCGTCTTCCGGACCGAAACCGAACATCCGCCGGAAACGCCACATCTGGATCGTGACGCCCCGATGCGCGCTGCGGATGCCCTTGGGCTTACTCGTGGTGCCCGAGGAGAAGAACAGGACAGCGGTATCGCTCGGGTTCACCGACGCGGCGCTGGCCTCGATCAGTTCGACCGGTTCGGTCTGTCCACGGGCCACGAAGGTGTCCCAGTCGTCGATCGCGCCGCCCGGCACCGGCTCGCCGACGACGGCGAGATGGCGCAGGAACGGGTAGGCCGCCGACTGCACGGCGCCGGGCGCCGAGGTGCCGATGGCCGGTTCCAGATCGGTCAGCACCGACGCGAAATCCCTTTTCACCACGGTGCGTTCGAACAGCAGCACCGAGACTCCGGACAGCCCGAGCAGATGCTCGAGTTCGGCCGGGGTGGAGAAGGTGCTGAGCGCGACGGCGACACCGCCCGCCAGCGAGGTGCCGAAGACGGCCGCGAGCCATTCGGGGCGGTTGGTCATCAGCACGCCGACGCGGCTGTCCTTGCCGACGCCGCAGGCGCGTAGCGCCCGCGCCACCTCGACGGAGCGTTCCCACAGCTCGTCGTACGTCCAGCGGGTGACACCGGCGTCGTCGTGGAAGACCAGGGCCTCACGACTGCCGAACTGCTGTGTCACCTCGCGTAGGAAGCCCGGCAGGGTGAGGGTGCCCAGGCCCGGCTCGTCCGCTAGCGGCAAGCCGGACGCGATCGCCGGTTGTTGTTCGGATACTTCCTTGGTTTCGGTGGTCATCCTCGACCTTCCCCGTTCCTTCCGCCGCCTCAGAACGGCAGTTCGACCTCGGCGACGCACTTGACGAGCGTGCCGCCATTCTGGTCGGTGAGCCTGAGCTCGACCTGGACCAGTGGTACACCCCAGACAGACTGGGCTTCCTTGCCGATGATCTCGGCGTCGAAGTAGGTCACGTCGCCCTCGAACGCCGGAAGGCGGAAATCGGCCTTCGTGTGACGCACCATGCCGTCGTTACCCGCCCAGTAGGCCAGGAAGTCGGTGCACCAGGCGCCCATGGTCGCGCCGTAGCCGTAGGCCCGCGCCATGCCGACCTCGCCGGCTTTCTCGTTATCGATATGGCCGCGCGAGGGGCCGACGTAGAGACCGTCCCGCAGTCGCGGATCGATCTTGGCGCCCTCTTCGTCGAAGCCGAAACCCTCGGTCCAGCCCGGATCCTGGTACACCCACGGATCCTTGATGCCCTCGGGCGCGGTCCAGCGGAAGGTGCCCCAGATGTTGAACAGGAAGGCGCGGTACTCGGTGGTGAAACTCGCGATCGAGTGCGGGCCGATGACGCGGCGCGGCAGCTTGTCGCCGACCTTCACCTCGTCGAAATGCGGTGAGACACCGAGACGATTGGAGTGAAGCCATTCGGTGCGCAGCGCGTCGACCTCGGCCAGTTCCGCGGCCGTCCAGCGCTTGAGCTCGCCGACCGAGTTGTCGTACATGCCGCGCTTGGCGGCTTCCTCGGCGAGGTAGCGGATGGCGGTGGAGCGTTCGCGGGCGACGAGGACGCCGTTCTGGTTGCGGTGGGTGGTGTCACCGCGCGAGAACATGGTCGGCCCGGCGAATTTCGTGTCCGCGACCTTGTAGTCGTGGAAACGCCGATCCTGGAACAGGGTGTCGCCGGGGCGCACGGGCGCACCGTAGAACCACCACTCCTCGCCACCGAAGATCAAGTGGCTGTTGGGGATATGGCCGACACACGCGGGCGCTGCGCCGTGACCGTAGTCCAGTCCGACCGCAATCGACTGCGGAGCGACCAGGCCGCCGTAGCGGGACTCCCTGGCGAATTCCTGATCCCAGTGCAGCGGATTGGGGTAGTCCATCGCCATGACCCAGCGGCGGATATCGGAGGTGCTGCACGGATCCCACAGCTGACCGCCGCCGATCGGCTTGCCGACCCGGTGGTCGACGTCGGACAGATCGAGTTCGACGGTCGGCTCCGCCGCTACCGCCTTGGCCGCGGGCGCTTTGGCGGCCCGCGTGGTCTTGGCCGCGGGAGCGGCTTTTGTCGCGGAGGTCTTCTTCGCCGCCGGTGCTTTCGCCGCCGGTGCGGCGGCCTTCTTTGTGGTTGCCACGAATAAACTCCTGATCAGCGATTCACGTCGACGACGATGCGACCGCGCACGGTGCCGTCGATGAGCCGGCTCGCCTCCGCGATGGACTCACCGAGACCGACTTCCTGGGCGATGGACTCCAAGGCGGTGGGGTCGAGGTCACGGGCCAGTCGGGCCCAGGCCTCGAGACGGCGCGGTTTGGGCGCCATCACGCTGTCGACGCCCAGCAGCGCGACTCCGCGCAGGATGAACGGCGCGACGGTGGCCGGGAAATCCATGCCCTGGGCCAGGCCGCAGGCCGCGACGGCGCCGCCGTAGCGGGTCTGCGCGGCGGCGTTGACAAGGGTGTGGGAACCCGCGGTGTCGACGACACCGGCCCAGCGTTCTTTTTGCAGCGGCTTGCCGCGCTCGGACAGTTCGGCGCGATCGATGATGGTGCCCGCGCCGAGGCTCTGGAGGTATTCGGTCTCGGAGGTCTTGCCGGTGGCGGCGGCCACGCCGAATCCGGCCTTGGTCAGCAGCGCGATCGCGATGCTGCCGACGCCGCCGGTCGCACCGGTCACCAGGATCTCGCCCTGGTCGGGCGTGACGCCGTGGCGCAGCAGCGCCTCGACGCACAGGCTCGCGGTGTACCCCGCGGTGCCGATCGACATCGCCTGGCGCGCGGTGAATTCCGCGGGCTTGGGGATCAGCCAGTCGCCGTCCAGACGCGCCTTCTGCGCGAGGCCGCCCCAGTGCTTCTCACCGACGCCCCAGCCGTTGAGAATGACCTCGTCGCCCGCCGAGTAGTCCGGATGCGCGCTGTCGGTGACGACGCCGGCGAGATCGATGCCGGGGACCATCGGGAACGACCGCACGACCGGCGACGAGCCGGTGATGGCGAGGGCGTCCTTGTAGTTGAGGGTCGAATACGCCACCTCGACGGTGACGTTCCCCTCGGGAAGCGCCGCTTCATCCACATTCGTCAGCGCGACTTTTGTTCCCTCGTCGCCCTTTTCGATAACAACTGCCGCAAACATTCGGAGCGGATTCCTTCCTCGCCCTTGGACTTTCCGGATCTCGCACATCAATTTTCGTCATACGAGAATTAGATTCTCCAGATGGGACAACAATATTTCCATTATTGGTACCGGGTGTCAACCGGCTCTGACCAGCGCAAGCGCACAGGTCAGCGGGTCGTCCAGCCGCCGTCCACGACGATCGTCTGACCCGTGACATAGCGAGCCGCGTCACCGGCCAGCCAGGTGACCGCGCCGACGATGTCGTCGGCCGTTCCCTCGGTCGGCAGGGGAGTGTTGCGGCGCAGATAGTCCGCGCCGCGGTCGCTGTCGTAGAGGCTGTCGGTGATCTCGCTGCGGAAGAATCCGGGCGCGACCGTATTCACCCGGATCGAATGCCGGGCCCACTGCACCGCGAGTTCGGCGGTGAGTCCGGAAAGCCCCGATTTGCTCGCGGCGTAGGAGGCCTGGGGAATCCCCGGCACGCCGACCCGTCCGCTGATCGAGGAGATATTGACGATCGATCCACGCCCGGCGTCGCGCATGTACGGGAACACCGCCTGCGCGAGCAGGAACGGGGCGATCAGATTCAGGCCGAGCGTCCGCTGCACGTCTTCGAGCGATTCGGATTCGGCGCGGTCGTTGCTGAAGCGGTTGCCCGCCGCGCTGACCAGGATCTCCGGTGGTCCGAGCGCGTCGACCACCGCGGGAACCACGTCGCCGACCCGGTCGGTGTCGCCGAGATCGCAGACAACGGGATGCCCGTCGATCCGCTTGGCGAGTTCGGTCAGCCGGTCCTCGCGGCGCGCGACCACGGCGACCTTGGCGCCGAGCGCGGCCAGGGATTCCGCGACCGCGACTCCGAGACCGGACGACGCGCCGGTGACGATGGCGACCCGGCCGTCCAGGTCGAACAGTCGTGTCGCGTGTTCGCGGGGCAGGCTCACCGGGAGACCTCCGTTGTCCGGTCGGCGGCGGGCGCGGCGAGTTCGGTGAGCTTGGTGCGTTCCACCTTGCCCATGGCGTTGGTCGGCAGGGCGTCGACCCGCACCCAGATCTCGGGCACCTTGTATCCGGCCAGGTCCCGTTTGCACAGCGCCGCGAGTTCCGCGAAATCGACCGTGGGGGAGAGACTTTCGACGATCGCCGCGACCTTCTGGCCGAGCCGTTCGTCGGGGACGGGGCAGACAGCGACCTTGTTCACGTCCGGATGGGCGCCGATGACCCGCTCCACCTCGAGCGGATACACATTCGCGCCGCCGCGAATGATGACCATCTTCTTGCGATCGAGCACCGACAGCATGCCCTCGGCGTCGACGGTGCCGATATCGCCGGTGGGGGTCGGACCCGGTTCGGGTGGCCGCACGCGACCATCCTCCCAATAGCCGAGCATCGGTGTCCACAGTCCGGCCCACGGTCCCGCGGTGGCGGATGCGACCTTCAACTCGCCGAGTCCGCCGGGTGGCAGGCGTCGGCCGTCGTCGTCGTAGGCGGCGACATCGAATTGGGGCATCACCAAGCCGCTGCTACCGGGCGACCACTGCGAGCCCGGCTTGTCGATGGAGACGACGGTGGGGGCTTCGGTGAGGCCGTAGGTGACGCGGGGGGAGATGCCGTGCGCGGCGGCGAAGGCCTTGCGGATGGTGTCGGGGGTGTCGCTGCCGCCGCTCCAGACCTCCCGCAGCGAGCTCAGATCGAGCTCGGGCCGCCGGGCCAGGTCGTAGAGCTGGGCGGGCGCGCCGTTCCACACGGTCACGCGATGGCCGGCGATCCACTCGGCCACGCCTTCGAGATCGCGGCGGTTCATGACGACCGCGCAACCGCCTGCCTGTGCCGTGAGCAGGGTCGACAGCACCATCAGATTGAGGATCGTGAACGGAAAGCTGTCGCCTTTGCGCAGGTCGGGGCCGTATCCGCGGGTGGCGACCAGCGCCGCGCCGGGCAGCAGCAGGTTACGCTGACTGTGCACGACGGCCTTGGGCTTGCCGGATGTCCCGCTGGTGAAGGCGATACCCGCGGGCGCGTCGATGTCGAGTTCGACGGCGGGCGGCGCTTGGGCCGATTCGGTCAGTGCGGCCCAGCGCTCGGCATCGACGGTTTCGGGCGTGTCGAGCAGCCAGCGCGGTCCGGCGAGTACCACCGTCGGCGTGACCAGATCGACCAGATGTCGCTGTTCGGGAGCCGAAAGGGCCTCGCCGATACCCGCCCACACGGCGCCGATCCGCTGCGTGCCGTGGAAGGCGACGACGATGTCGAGGTCGTTGGGCAGGCACGCGGCGACGCGGTCGCCGGGGCGCACGCCGAGCGACCACAGGGCGCCCGCCGCGCGGTCGGCACGTTCGTCGAGTTGGGCGTAGGTCAGGGAGCCGGAGGCGGCTTCTACGGCCGTCGCGTCGGGCTCGGCGCGCAGAGGCGCGTCGAGCACACGGGCGATCGGTCGAAGGGGGGCCGGGCCCGGTGGGCTGTCGCCGTTGAAACTGTCCACAGCGTCTTTGATATCACTATCCTTGCAAAGATTCATCAGATAGCCTCACGGTACCCATCGCGATGGGATTTGTGTAGACACCGGAGAGGTCGCAAAAAAGGACGTGGCGATGGAACACACAGGCCCGCTGTCCGGTATCCGGGTCATCGACCTCACGGCGATGGTCATGGGCCCATACTGCACGCAGATCATGGCCGATATGGGCGCGGAGATCATCAAGATCGAACCTCCGGCCGGCGACAACACCCGCTTCATCTCGGTAGGCCCCGAACGCGGCATGGGCGGCGTCTTCGTCAATGTCAACCGGGGCAAACGCAGTGTGGTGCTCGACCTGAGATCCGACGAGGGCGCCGCCGCGCTGCGCGACCTCGTGGCCACGGCCGACGTGTTCATCCACTCCATGCGCGCCTCGGCGATCGATCGGCTCGGATTCGGCTACGACGCGGTCGCGGCACTGAATCCGTCGATCGTCTACACCAACTGCTACGGCTACGGCCGCCGCGGTCGCGACGCCGATCTGACCGCCTACGACGACACCATCCAGGCCGAATGCGGTCTGCCGTCGGTCCAGGAACAGCTCACCGGAACCGCCGGGTACGTCGGCACCATCATGGCCGACAAGATCGCGGGCCTGACCGCGGTGTACGCGACGATGATGGCGCTGTTCCATCGCGAGCGCACCGGCGAGGGCCAAGAGGTCGAGGTCGCCATGTTCGAGACCATGGCCGCGTTCATGCTGGTCGAACACGCCAACGGCGCCTTGTTCGAACCGCAGCTCGGGCCAGCGCACTATCCGCGCGCGGTCACCCCGAATCGCAAGCCCTATCGCACCGCCGACGGCTACCTGTCCGCGCTGGTCTACAACGACAAGCAGTGGACGACCTTCGTCGACGCGGTGCGTCCCGCCTGGGCGGGCCCGGAATTCGCGACGCTGGAACAGCGCGCGGCGCGGATCGACGTCGTCTACGCCAGGCTCGCCGAGACCTTCGCCGAGCGCACCACCGATCAATGGCTGGAACTGCTTCGCGCGCTGGGTATTCCGTGCGCGCCGGTCCGCTCGCTGGACGAATTGTTCGACAATCCGCACCTGAACGACGCGGGCTTCTTCGAAACCGTCGAATCCTCCTACGGGCCTTTGCGTTTCCCCGGCCCGCCGACGTGGTTCTCCCGGACGCCCGGCCGGGTCGCCGGTCCGGCGCCGCGACTGGGCGCCGACACCGAGGAAGTGCTCGGCGCACTGCGCGAACACGCGGACGTGGGCGCGAACGGAACGACTCACGCGAATGGAAAGGCACAGCCGTGACGACAGTGCTCGAGGCGGACGAACTGGATCTGCGCGCGATCCTGCGCCCCGGCGACCGGATCGTCATCGGACAGGCGTGCGGTGAACCGACCACGTTGCTCGAGGCGCTCATCGCGCAGGGCCGCGAGATCGGCGGACTGTCCGCGTTCGTCGCCACCAGTTTCTCCGGGATCTTCACCCCCGAGGCCACCGAATCCTTCGCGCTGTCGAGTATGGGCGCGATCGGCACCCTGCGTTCGCTCACCAAGGAACATCGCCTGGCCATCGTGCCGTGCCATGTCAGCCGGGTCGGTCCGCTGATCGAATCCGGGGCCATCGGCTGCGACGTCGCCTTCGTCCAGGTGAGTCCGGCCGACGAGAACGGCGAACACAGTTTCGGGCTCATCAGCGATTACGTGCGCGCCGCCGTCGCCACGGCGCGGGTCGTGGTGGCCGAGGTCAACGATCAGGTGCCGTTCACCCTCGGCGAGCGGCTGGCCGCCTCCGATATCGATGTCGCCGTGCGGGTCTCGCGTCCACCGGTGCAGGTCCGCGCCGCGAAGGTCAGCGAAACCGACTCGGCCATCGCGAAATTCGCCGCGGCCTATATCGAGGACGGCTCGGTGTTGCAGGTCGGGGTCGGCGCGGTGCCCGACGCGATGCTGCGACTGCTGCACGACCGTGTCGATCTCGCCGTGCATTCGGGCATGATCGGCGACGGACTCGTCGACCTGGTCGAGGCGGGCGTTCTCACCAACGCGCGCAAGAAGATCGACCGGGGCGTCTCGGTCACCGGTGCGCTCATCGGCACCGAGCGGCTGTATCGATTCGCCGACCGCAACCCGTCGATCCGGATGTGCACCACCGGCTACACCCACGATGCCGGGGTGCTCGCGCAGATCGAACGTCTGGTCACCATCAATTCCGCGATGGAGGTCGACATCACCGGCCAGGTGAACGCCGAACAGAGCGGCGCGTCCTACCTGGGCGGCACCGGCGGCCAGGTCGATTTCGTCCGGGCGGGCGTGCGTTCGCCCGGCGGTCATTCGATCATCGGGCTGCCCGCCACGGCCAAGGGCGGCACCATCAGCCGGATCACCGTGGCACTGAGCGGCCCGGTGACCACCGCGCGCAGCGATGTGGACGTGATCGTCACCGAATTCGGCGCGGCCGAACTCGCCGGGCAGACGCTGGCCGAGCGCACCCGCAGGCTGATCGCCATCGCCCACCCCGACTTCCGTGAAGAGCTGGAGCGCGCGGCACACGTCGTCCAGCAGAGAGGTTTCTGATGTCCGACGCCGTACTGTTCGATGCCCGATCCGATGGCATCGCGATCATCACCATCAACCGGCCCGAACGCCGCAACTGTCTGGCGCTGGACGTGCGCGCCGGACTGTTCGAGGCATGGGACCGATTCGAGCGCGATCCGGATCTGCGCGTGGCCATCCTCACCGGCGCGGGCCCCAAGGCGTTCTGCGCCGGCGGCGATCTCGAGGAGATGGTGCGCACCGGGATGACGGTCCCGCCGCGCGATATGTTCGCGCTGCCCTACGACACCATCGAACTGTCCAAGCCGACCATCGCGGCGGTCAACGGCGCGGCGTTCGCCGGTGGCTGGATGATCGCGCAGGCCTGTGATCTGTGCGTCGCGAGCACCACCGCGACCTTCGCGGTCACCGAGGTGAAGGTCGGCCGCAGTTCGCCGTGGGCGGCGCCGCTGATCCATATGATCCCGCAGCGGATCATGATGGAACTCTTGCTGACCGGTAAGCCGATTACGGCGCAGCGGGCCTACGAGATCGGTCTGGTGAATCGCCTGGCCGAGCCGCAGGATCTGCTCGACGCCGCGATCGCGCTCGCGACCGAGATCACCGCGGGCGCGCCGCTTTCGGTGCGCGCGGCACGGGATACGGTCATGCTCGCGACCGAGATGGGGCGTTCGGCGGCCTTGGAGGCCGCGCGCCACGCCTCTACGCACTGCTACGAGAGTTCGGATGCGCAGGAGGGGCCGCGTGCCTTCTCCGAGAAGCGCACACCGCAGTGGACCGGTCGGTGAGCAGGTCTCGGCGTGCAGGTCGCTGACCTGCCGGTATTGACCGTCCGCGAAGTGCCGTGCTAAGCATGTGCACAGCCCAAAATGCTGAGCGAGCGCTCAGGCCCATGGCCTGAGCGCTCGTCGGTACCGTCGGGGGTTGCCCATCCGACGTGTGCGATTTCACCGATCAGGAGTGTGCCGTCATGGCCGGATCATCAGTACCCCAGCGCGACACCGCCACTGCCTCGGTGGTGACCGTACGACTCGACGGCGGGGAGTCCGTCGTCGAGATGAAGCCGGACGAGACGGTGCTGGAAGCCGGTCGCCGCACCGGACTCAATCCGCCGTTCGCCTGCGAGGCGGGCAACTGTGGCACATGCATGGCGCGACTCGTCGAGGGTCGTGTCGAGATGCGGGTGAACGACGCGCTGACAGACGAGGATGTCGCCGAGGGGTACATCCTCACCTGTCAGTCGGTCCCACAGACGCCGTCGGTGGTCGTCGAATACGAGTGATTCCCGGCGTTCGGCCGGAGAGCACAAGCCTTCGTCCTGAGCGTGCCGCGTTGAGCCAGCCGATAACCGCGGCGCTCGGCCGGAGACCGCAGTAGTCAGCCGGGAACCACAGCGGTTGGGCCGGAGACCGCGGCATCGGGCCCTGTGGAGGACCTTCGACCGCCGTCTCCGGCGTCAACCGTTGTTCGCGGCGATCAGCCGCGCGCGGCGGCACATACGCCACCGTCCACGAGCAGATCCACGCCGTTGAGGAAACTCGCCTCGTCGGAGAGCGCGAAGGCGACCACCGCCGCGAGTTCTTCGGGCCTTCCCGTGCGCCCCAGCGGGGTCCGCGCGACCAGCGCCTGCATACTCGCGTGCTGCTCGGCCTCCTGACGCCCCTGTGGGGTGTCGATCATGCCGGGTGACACCGAGCAGATGCGCCCGCCCGCCGCGCCGATACGGACCGCCTCGCGCCGGACGAATTGCTTCACACCGTATTTCGCCCACGAGTAGGCGACGCCCGGATCTTCGACCGACGGGCCGACGGCCTCGCGTACGGCGTCGAGGAATCCCTCGGCGAGCGGATCGTCGAGAATCTCGGCGACCGCGGGCTCCGCGGCGATACCCGCCAGGACCGGCGCCATCGACGCGAAACACACCGTCGCGGTGCCGGTGGTGACCAGCGGCCGCAGCTCGCGGGCGAGCAGGGCGGTGCCGACCAGGTCGACGGTGAAGATGCGTCGCCAGTCGGCCATGGTGGGGGAGATGCCCGCGACATGGGCGACGGCCCGCAGGGTGCCGAGTTCGCCCGCGCGCGCGGCCATGTCCGCGACGCCGTCCGCGTCGGAGATGTCGACGACGATCGGTTCGATCCGCGCCGACCCCCGCGCCGCGAGGGCATCGGATGCCGTGGCGAGGGTTTCCTTGTCCAGGTCGGCGACGAGCAGCACGTCGACCATGGTCGAAAGCCGTTCGGCACAGGCCAGACCCATGCCGCGGCCGGCGCCGGTGACGATTCCCACGGTGGTCATGAGGCACTCCGTTCGGTTGCCCAGCAGCCCGACAGGCCGGGTTCGGTCAGGCGGTTGACGAGTTCGATCCTGATACCCGACGGACCGCGCAGGAAGGCGAATTGCGGCAGGCCGTTGGGCAGGTCGCGCGTCACCTCGCTGACATAGCCGTTGTCGAGCAGCGTCGCCGCGTCGGCGGCGACGTCGTCGGACCAGTAGCCGAGGTGGTGGATGCCGCCGCCCGACGGCTCCCACAGCGTGCCTGGGATCGAACGGACGATCTCGATGCGCGGGACGGTCACCGAGTAGGTGCACGCGAGATCGACGACGGTCGAGCCCGCGGGCGTGGTCACCTCGATGGAGCCGCCGACCTGCGGACCCCACCGGTAGCCGAAGGCCTCCGACAGTTCGGCCACGGTCGCCTCGAAATCGTCGGAGACGATGCCGAGATGGAATTGGTTCTCGGCCCGGATCATCGGGTCACCGCCCGGCGTGCCGGACGATGGAGAACGAGATGGGCACCGGTGTTGTTGATGACCCTCTCCTTTCGGTCGAAAGGTATATCGACTACTGGTCGCCGGACAGATCGACCAGGATCTTGCCGACCGCGCGACCCTCGGCGACCTCGCGCAGCGCGGTGCCGACATCGGCCAGCGGATACTCGCCGCCGATATGCGGGCGGATCCGGCCCTCGGCCAGCATGGTGGCCAATTCGTCCTCGTTGCGGCGGTATTCGGCCGGATCGAGATCGTGGAACTGGAAGCCGAGCAGGTGGACGCCCTTGATCAGCACCAGATTCAGCGGGATGTCCGGGATGACGCCCGAGGCGTAGCCGACGGTGACGAAACGGCCACCGCGCGCCAGTGTGCGCAGCGCGGGTACCGACAGGTCGCCGCCGACCGGATCTACCACGGCGTTCGCGCCGTCGGGCAGCGCCTCGCGCAGCGCGGCGCGGATATCACCGGCCGTCCGGTCGATGAGGTGCGCCGCACCGTATCGCTTCGCCGCCGTGAGCTTTTCCGGCGACGACGCGACCGCGGTCACCTCGGCGCCCAGCTGGACGGCCAGTTGCACCGCCGCCAGCCCGACTCCGCCGCCCGCGCCGAGCACGATCACCCGATCGCCCTCGCCGATCCGGGCCATCGACCGCAGCGTGTGATACGCCGTGCGATAGGCGACCCCGAACGCGGCCGCGGTGGGCAGATCCACCCCGTCCGGTATCCGCGCCAACTTCTTCGCCGCGAAGACCACCTGTTCGGCGAAGGCGCCGTACAGTCCGGTGCCGGTGACGCGGTCACCGATCGCGAGATCGGTGACCGCACTGCCTGTTTCGATGACCGTTCCGGCGAATTCGCTCCCGGGAACGAACGGCGGCGGCACGCTGATCTGATATTTGTCGGCGATCAGCAGGACATCGGGGAAGTTGACCGCGGCCGACCCGACCCGGACCAGCACCTGGTCGGCGGCCGGTTCGGGTGCGGGCAGCGTGCGGATCTCGACCGCCTCGGGCGGTCCGTAGGCCGGGCAGACGGCCGCGCGCATGTCAGCGACCCTGCCACACCGGCGCGCGCTTCTCCAGGAACGCCATCGCGCCCTCTTTCGCGTCGTCGCTGGTGAAGACCTTGCCCTGCCAGTGTGTCAGCCGCTTGTCGGCCTCGGCCGCGTCGTCGACAGCCAACCGGACCAGTTCCTTGCACGCGGCCAGGCCGAGCGGTGCGTTGGCCGCGATCCGTTGCGCGAAGTCGAGCGCGGTCGCGAACACCTGATCCGCGGGGACGACCGCGTTGACGAGGCCGATCTCGTAGCCGCGTGCCGCGGTGATCGGATCGCCGGTCAGTGTCATCTCCAGCGCGATGTTCATCGGGATCCTGGTGCCGATGAAAGTTCCGCCGCCACCGGGAATCAGCCCGCGCTTGATCTCGGGGAACGCGAATTTCGCGTCCTCGGAGGCGATGAGCACATCGCCGCCGAGCAGCAGTTCCAGACCGCCGCCGATGGCGGAACCGTTGGCCGCGCCCACCACGGGGACCGACAGCTTGCCGCGCGCCAGGCGCAGGTAGGCGGCCGTGTCGCGGTCCTCGTCGGAGAAGGAGGCCCCGGAGGAGAACGCGCGCAGATCCATCCCGGAACAGAACGCGCGGTCACCGGCGCCGGTGAGCAGCAGCGCGCGGATCTCGGGATCGCTCTCGGCCTCGAGGGCCGCCGCGCCGATGCCCTGCATCATCGCCACCGTCAGCGCGTTGCGGGCTTCGGGCCGGTTCAACCGGACCACCGAGACCGCGCCGTGCCGTTCGAACAGGAGTTCCGCTGTTTCGGTGTTGTCGCTCATCCCTTGTACCCGCTCGATTCGGCAAGTTCGGCGGCCGAGCGCATGAGCTCGGGAACGATCGCGCCGAAAGACTGGAGTTTGATGTCGTCACCGGCGCGCTGGAAACCCTGCTCGAGCACGATCGCGAGCTTCCATTTGGCCAGTACGAGGTAGTAGTCGAGGTCGTCGACCTGACGGCCCGACACCTTCGAATAGTGATCGGCCAGCTGTTCGGCCGAGGGCATGTACCTCAGATCGACGTAGCCGGAGGTGGACGCCTCGGGAGCCGAGGTGTCCTCGGGCCACCCCTGTAGCATCCAGGCGAGGTCGAGTTTGGGGTCGCCGACCGTGCCCATCTCCCAGTCCACGATCGCCGACATCCGCGCCGGTGCGCCGTGGTGGAACATGACATTGGCGAATTGGTAGTCGCCGTGCATGACACCGGGGACGAAGTCGAGCGGACGGTGCTCGCGCAGCCACGCCGTCGCGGTCTCCATACCGTCGAGTTCGCGTGCCTTGATGCGCTCGAAGAATCCGGTCCAGCGAGCGACCTGACGTTCGTGGAAACCGTCGGGCCTGCCCAGATCCTCCAGTCCGCGCGCCTTCCAGTCGACGTTGCCGAGTAACGCGATTCCCTCGGCGAGTTGGTAGGCCAGATCGGCGCGGGCCGACAGATCGGAGTCGAACGGCTCGGGCCAGTGCTGGCGCTGCTGCATCGGCGACCAGCCGTCGACGAAGCCCATCAGGTAGAACGTGCGCCCGAGGACCGAGGGATCGGTGCAGACCGCGACGGCCTTGGTGTGCGGCACTTCGGAGCCGTCGAGGGCCTCGATGATGCGCCATTCGCGCAGGATGCCCTTGTCGCGGTCGGCCGGGGCGGCCTTCGGCGGAATCCGCAGCACGCTGCGGTGATCACCGTGGCGGATCTCGTAGATCTCGTTCTGGGTGCCGCCGGAGAGCAGGCCGATCTCGATCGGGCCCCCGGCGTCCGGGAGTCCGGTCTGTTCCATCCAGGCGGCGAGACGGGCGACGTCCAGCGTCGACTCGGTCTCCGTTACTGCGTCGCTCATCGGTTTCCTACTTCGTTTTCCAGGAATTCGGCGTACTTGGCCATCGCGGCCTCGCGCTGGCGCGGAATCCATTCCGTCGGCCAGGTGTCCTCGGTGGGCTTGTGATCGCGCAGCACCTGTTTGGCGACGGTGGTCTTGTGCACTTCGGTGGGTCCGTCGGCCAGGCCCATCACGGCCGCGCCGTGGATCATCCGGAACAGCGGCAGTTCGTTGGTGGTGCCGAGCGCGCCGTGGATCTGCATCGATCGCCAGGCGATATCGTGCAGCACGGTCGGCATGACGACCTTCACCGCGGCGATGTCCTTGCGGACCTTCTTGTAGTCGTTGTGCTTGTCGATCTCCCACGCGGTGTAGAGCACGAACAGCCGGAACTGCTGCAACTGCGCGTAGGAATCGGCGATGTAGCCCTGCACGAACTGCTTCTCCGACAACCTGCTGCCCGCCGTCTCGCGGCTGAGCGCGCGTTCGCACATCATGTCGATCGCCTTGCGGGCCAAGCCGATGGTGCGCATCGCGTGGTGGATGCGTCCGCCGCCGAGGCGGGTCTGCGCGATGGCGAAGGCCTGTCCCGGGCCGCCGAGCAGGCCCGCGTTCGGCACCCGCACGTTGTTGTAGTGGATCAGCGCGTGCTGGCCCTCGCCCTCGGCTTCGCCGTAGAGGCCGACGTCGCGCACGATCTCGATGCCGGGGGTGTCGGTGGGTACCAGGAACATCGACATGCCCTTGTACGGGCTGACATCGGGGTCGGTGATCGCCATGACGATCAGGAACGCGGCGGTTCTCGCGTTGGACGAGAAGAACTTCCAGCCGTTGATGACCCAGTCGTCGCCGTCGCGCACGGCGATGGTGCGGAACTGCGTCGGGTCGGCGCCCGCCTGCGGTTCGGTCATCGAGTAGCAGGAGAACAGTTCACCCTCGAGCAGCGGGCGCAGGTAGCGCTCCTTCTGCTCGGGTGTCCCGTAGTGGGCGATGATCTCGGCGTTGCCGGTGTCGGGCGCCTGGCAACCGAAGACGATCGGGGCCCAGGACGAGCGGCCGAGGATCTCGTTGAGCAGGGCGAGTTTCACCTGCCCGTGGCCCTGGCCACCCAGATCGGGGCCCAGGTGGGTCGCCCACAGGCCCTGTTCGCGGACCCGCTGCTTGAGCGGGTCGATCGCCTTACGTCGTCCTCCGTCCAACGGCACGAACTGCTCGTGCGGCCAGACCAGGTCCAGTGGCTCGACCTCTTCGCGGACGAACTCCTCGGCCCAGTCCAGCTTCGCCTGGTACTCGGAGTCTGTTTCGAAATCCCATCCCATGGCATCTCCTCTCGCCATGAAGAATAAGCTTCTCCTGAACCAGAATGCAATTCTTGACTAGGATCGGGCCTGTGCTCGACGCTCGCGTTTTCGCAGCTGGCGTCAGCATTTGCGCTGGAGGAGCCTGTCGAGAACAATATTCTTGTGAAGGAGAACGCGGTGACGGACCTGGCGGTCGACCTGTCCTACGACAGCGCGGCGCCCGACGAGGCGGATCGCGTCGACGATGTCGCCGCGCGGATCGCCAAGCGCGCCCTGGCCAAGCGCCGCGCCGACTACGCCGACGAGATCCGGCGTCTGCTCGATGCCGCGTTGTCGGTGATGACCGCGGGCGGGGTGACCGCCAAGCCGAGGGTCGTCGATATCGTCGCGGCCGCGGGACTTTCCAACGACGCCTTCTATCGGCATTTCCCGTCCAAGGACGCGCTGGTCGCCGCCCTGCTGGAGGACGGCTCGGAGCGGCTGGCCCGCTACGCGGCGCATCAGATGGCCAAGGAATCCGATCCGCGCCTGCGCGTGCGCCGCTGGGTGGCCGCGATCCTGGCTCAGGCCGACGAGCAAACCGCGGCGGCCACCCTGTCGGTGCTGTGGAACGCGGCCGGGCCGGGCCTGGCGCTGGAGGCGGGCCCCGGAGTGGTCGGCAGCGGACTCGCCACCCTGCTGCGCGACGCGCTCGCCGAATTAGGAAGCGCCGCACCCGATTCGGATGCGGCGCTGATCGCCCATGTCGCCATCGGCACGCTGGCCGACCTACTGCGGCAGCGATCCGGTCCCACCGAGGACGACGTTGACCGGATCACCGCCTTCTGTCTGCGTGCCCTGACCCCCGGGTAGATCAGGGGATGCCACCATCGGACCGCAGGATCGATCCGGTGGTGTAGCTGGATGCGTCGGAGGCCAGAAACAGGGCGGCACCGATGATTTCGGACGGCTTTCCGGCGCGTTGCAGGGCGTGGGTGGCGAACGGGTTGCGTGACGGCTCGAGTGTGTCCAGCCCCCACGCCTTGCTGACATCGGTGAGATACGGACCCGCCATCAGCGTGTTCACCCGAACCTTCGGCCCGAACGCGAGGGCAAGGCCCTCGGTCATGGCGTTGAGGCCCGCTTTCGCCGCCGCGTAGGGGACGATCCACGGTGTCGGACGAATCGAACCGGTGGAACTGACGTTGACGATCGACCCGCGCCCCGCCTCGACCATCTTCTCGCCGACCAGCGCCGCCAAGCGGAACGGTCCCTTGAGGTTGAGATCGACCACCGAGTCGAACAATTTCTCGCTGACCGAGGTGAGCGAGTCGTAGACCGGCTGCATCCCGGCGTTGTTGATCAGCGTGTCGATCTTGCCGAACCGTTCGTAGGCGGCCTCGACCAGACCGTCGAGTTCGTCCCATCGGCCGACGTGCACCGCGTAGGGCAGTACCTGGCGGCCGGTGGCCTCCCGGATCTCGTCGGCGGTCGCCACACACGAGTCGTAGTTGCGGCTCGCGACGATCACATCGGCGCCGCAGTGCGCCACGGCGAAGGCCATTTCGCGCCCGAGCCCGCGGCTGCCGCCGGTGATCAGCACGACCTGATCGGTCAGATCGAAAACACCGTCCGCGTATCCCATCAGAGGCTCCTCATCGACGATCACATCGCGTCGCAACCGATTCGACTTCGGTCGGCGACCTCTCGGCGTCCATCAATGCGCGGCCCCCTCGGTGGCCCCGCGGAGCACCTCGAGCGGAGCGTGATTGGCCCAGCCCTGACCGGGCCAGTTGAACCAGCCCGCCGACGCGCTGGTGCCGCCGTCGGGATGCAGCGTGGACCCGGTGATGTAGGACGAGAGTGCCGAGGCCAGGAAGACCACGCTGTGGGAGATATCGGTGACGTGGCCGACCCGGCCCATCGGGATGGCGACCTTGACCCCGACCGGATCGTCCAGCGCGCCGTCGGCGTGGCTGAACCGCTTCAGATTCGGCGTCGGTACGTAGTCGGGCGCGACATTGTTGACCCGGATGCCGTCGGGGGCGACTTCCACGGCCAGTGTGCGGGCGAACTGTTCGACCGCGGCCTTGGCCGCGGCGTAGACCGCGAAACCCGGTGCGGCGCGGTGGGCTTCGATCGTGGTGATGTTCACGATGCTGCCGCCGCGTCCGCCCGCGCGTATGCGGGGCACCGCCAGTGAGCACGCGTGCAAGACGTGGCCGAGGTTGGTGCGGATGACCGCGTCCCAGCCCTTGGCGTTGGTTTCGGTGAACGGTGCGCGGAAGGTGCCGCCGACCACGTTGACCAGGGTGTCCAGGCGTCCCCAGCGGGCGTCGACGGCGTCGAACAACGCGGCGAGGACGTCGGGATTCCTGGCGTCGCCGACCTCGATCAGGACGTCGTGGCCGCGCTCGGCCGCCAGCCGTCCCAGTGCCGCCGCGGCGTCGGCGTCGGCGTCGAGTACCGCGACTCGCACGCCGTTGGCGGCCAGGTCGGTGACGACCGCCTGGCCGAGTCCGCCCGCGCCGCCGGTGACGACGGCGACCGTGTCGTGCAGGCCCGCGCGTTCTTCGAACCAGCCCATCAGCGGGCCGCCGTCAGATACGTGGTGCCGAAACCTTCGATGAAATCCATCGTCTCGGCCTGTTCGCGGGTACGGCTCGAGATGACGATCCAGTCCACCCCGGCCTCGGCCAGTTCGGCCAACGCGTCGGTATGGCGCTGGGCGTCGACGGTCGGTTTCGTGATGCCCTCGCCGCTGTAGGAGTACACGACATCGATGTGTTCGGTGCGTCCCGCAGCCTGGGCCTGTTCCCTGATCTCGGCGATCTTGCGCGCCAACTCCGGTACCGGTCCCAGCGACGGCGTCCGCGCTGTCGTGGACAGTTCCGCGCCGCCGCTCATCGGGATCCAGCCCTGGGCCCGCTGGGCCACCCGGCGACGGCTCAGTGCCGAGTTGCCGCCGATCCACAGCGGGATCGGCTGTTGGATCGGGCGCGGGCGGGCGACCACGTCGCGTGCGCTGAAATGGGTGCCGGTGTAGCTGAAGGGTTCACCGCTCCAATGTTGGGGCAGCACATCGAGGGCTTCGTCGAACAGGACGTTGCGTTCGTCGAAATCGACGCCGAGGGCGTGGAATTCGCTCTTCTGGTAGCCGGTGCCCATACCGACGGTCATCCGTCCGCCGGACAGGATGTCGAGGGAGGCGGCGGTTTTGGCCAGCAGCATCGGATTGCGGTAGGGCGCGACCGTGAGATAGGTGATCAGCCGCAGCCGCTGGGTCGCGGCCGCGACGAAAGCCAGGGCGATGAACGGGTCGAGGGTCTGGTGACCGCCCGAGGCCAGCCATTTCGCGCCCGGCGCGGGATGCTCGCTGAGGGAGAACCCGTCGAACCCGTGCCGCTCGGCCGCCGCGGCGACCTCGGGCAGTGGACCCGCGTCGAGCAGGCTGCCTTCGTATCCGGCTGTCTCCGGATAATGGAATATGAAACGCATCGACTCCCTATCGGTGGGTTCGGCTCGGCTGGGTTCGGCTCATCGGCCGCGCTTGACCTGGTTGAACGGGACGTCGCGGTCGGCGGCGTATTCACGCGGCATGCCGAGCACCCGTTCGCTGATGATGTTGCGCGCCATCTCGGTACTGCCGCCCGCCAGGCTCCACGCGTTGCGGAACAGATAGTCCAGGCCGATCTTCTCGCTGTTGACCGGATCGCCGGGCGCCTGGGTGGCCGCGACCGAACCCGCGATGCGCACCCGCATATCCGTTTGCATCCATTCGGTTTCGGCGCTGAACAGCCGGGTGATCGAACCCGCCGCGGGCGGAAGGGCGCCGCCCATGATCGATTTCGTGACGTGGGCGATGAGTTGGTCGCGCACCACGCGCATGGCCCGCGCCTCGCCGATGTCCTCGCGGACGCGCGAGTCCTCCCACTGACCGGTCGCCTTCGCCACCTGGACCAGCGAGATCGTCTCGGCGCCCATGTGCACGGTGTGGCCGCTGATGTAGGGGGACGTGCCGCCGAGCGCCGCGCGCTCGTGGTTGAGCAGCCGCGACGCCGCTTCCCAGCCCGCGTCGACCTCGCCGAGCACCGCTTCGGCGGGCAGCGCGACATCGTCGAAGAATTCCTGGCAGAACTCGGTCGAACCGGTGACCTGCTTGATCCGCTGCACGGTCACACCGGGCGCGTGCACGGGAACGATGAACAGCGTCAGTCCGCGGTGCTTGGGCACATCCCAGTTGGTGCGGGCCAGGCACAGGCCGTAGTCGGCGGCGTAGGCGCCCGAACTCCAGATCTTGGAGCCGTTGAGGATCCAGCGATCGCCGTCGCGTTCCGCGCGGGTGGTCAGGCCCGCGAGATCGGATCCGCCGTTGGGCTCGGACAGGAACTGGACCAGGACTTCCTCACCCTTGAGCACGGCGGGCAGATGCGCGCGCTTCTGCTCGTCGGTGCCCAGTTCGGCCAGTGTCGCCGCGCAGATGGACAGGGTCGGCACATTGAGCAGCAGCGGCATCTCGTAGCCCGCCGATTCCTTGTTGAAGGCGCGCTGGTGTGCCGGGGTCAGCCCGCGTCCGCCGTATTCGGCCGGGTAGCAGATGCCGGCGAAACCGCCGTCGAAGAGGATGCGCTGCAACTGACGCGCGCGCTGCCAGGCCTCGTCGGAATCGGGTTTGAGTTCCGTCGACGGGGCGGTCGGCATGTTGTCGCGCAACCAGATTCGCGCGCGTTCGCGGAAATCGGCGACGGATTCGAGCTCGGTGGTCATTGGTGACGTGCCTTCCTGGAGATTCGGAGCGACTCAGGCTGCCGCGGTGTCGAGCAGGTCGGTGATGTGGCGCCGGTGCTCTTCCGGGGTGCCGTACAGGGTGCGGCCGAGGGTCACCCGACGCAGGTACAGGTGCAGGTCGTGTTCCCAGGTGACGCCGATGCCGCCGTGCAACTGCACGCAGTCCTGGGCGATCACGGTCGCCTTCGCGCCCGCGAAGGATTTCGCGATGCTGACGGTCTCGGCCGCGCCCGCCGCGTCCTCGTCCCACGCCGCGGCGGCCGCGGCCACGGTCGCCTTGCAGGCTTCGAGCCAGGTCTTGTTGTCGGCCATGCGGTGCTTGAGCGCCTGGTAGGACGCCAGCGGCCTGCCGAAGGTGTAGCGATCGGTGAGCCATTCCAGCGTCGAGTCGAAAGCGGGGCCGGTCGCACCGACCGTCTCGGTCGCCGTCAGCACCGCGGCGGTGAGCGCCTGGGTCCTGATCGAATCGGCGGCCTCGGCGCCGAGGTTGACCACGGCGTCCGCCGCGACCTCGACATTCTCGAACGACACCTGCGCGGTGCGGCGCACCAGGTCCAGGGTCCAGGCCGGGGTCACCGTCACGCCGGGGGCGTCGGCACGCACGAGCAGCTGGATCGGGCCCCGCTCGCTCTCGGCGGAGACGAGGAACAGATCCGCCTGATCGCCCGCCTCGACCCGGTCCTTGACGCCGGTCAGCCGGTAGCCGTCGCCGTCGGGCTCGGCGCGGGTGCCGGTCACCGTGCCGGAGAGCGCCTCGAAACCGCGGTTCGGTTCGTATACCGCCCATGCCACGACGGTCTCACCGCTCTGCACGGCCGTGAGGGTCTCGGCGAACCGGTCCGCGACGGGAACCAGTCCGGCGAGTACGGCGTTGGTGGTGACGAAGGGACCGGGCGCGACAGCGCGGCCCAGTTCCTCGGCGACCAGGGCGAGTTCGGTCATCGCGAAACCGGATACCGTTCCGCCGCCGAGACTTTCGGGGATGAGCATGGACGTCCAGCCGAGTTCGCACCCGCGCTGCCACCAGTCGCGGTCGAATCCGGTGCCGGAGTCGCCCAGCGCGCGCACCGTGCTGATCGGGACGGTGTCGGCGAGGAAGTCCCGGGTGGTCGACTGGAAAAACCGCTGATCCGCGGCGGGGTCATTGGGCATGATGGCGGTCCTCTGGTTGACGCGGAGCTATGAATATGGAAATCTCATATTCACAGATGAGAGCCTTATTCTCAATCATGGAAGTCAACTGGCAGCGTCAGCCCCGTGCGCTCGCCGGAGCATCGAAGGGAACCGTCGAGTGGTGAAAAACTTCCAGGATCTGGACTTCTTCCTCGGACAGGAGCTGGTCGACGATCCGTACCCGTACTTCGACTCGCTGCGCGAGGTGTGTCCGGTCACCAAGGAGAACCATCACGACGTGACGATGGTGACAGGGTACGAGGAAGCGCTGGAGGTCTACAACGACGTCGAGCGTTTCTCCTCCTGCATCTCGGTCACCGGCCCCTTCCCCGGCTTCCCGGTCTCGCTCGAGGGCGTCGAGGATGTCGACGCGCTGATCGCCGAACATCGCGACAAGCTGCCGATGAGCGACCAGCTGCCGACGATGGATCCGCCGATGCACACCGGGCACCGCGCCGTGCTGATGCGTCTGATCACCCCCAAGCGCCTCAAGGAGAACGAAGAGGCGATGTGGTCGATCGCCGACCGGTTGCTCGACGAATTCCTGGTGATGGAAGACGCCGACATCATCCGCGACTTCGCCGGTCCGTTCACCCTCTACGTCATCGCCGACCTGCTCGGCGTGCCCGCCGACGACCAAGAGGAATTCCTCAACAAGTTGCAGCGCGAGAAGCATTCGCGCGGCGCGGTCGGCAGCACCGACGGTGAGGACCTGCAGCACGCCCCGATCGAATTCCTCTACACGAAGTTCTCGGGCTACATCGACGACCGCCGGGCCAATCCGCGCAACGATGTGCTGACCAGCATGGCGACCGCGACCTTCCCCGACGGCAGCACGCCCGAGGTCATGGATGTGGTGCGGGTGGCGGCCAACCTCTTCTCGGCGGGCCAGGAGACCACCGTCCGCCTGCTCAGCTCGGCGCTGCGCACGCTGGCCGAACGCCCCGACATCCAGCAGTACCTGCGCGAGGACACCAGCCGCATCCAGAACTTCATCGAGGAGTCGCTGCGGATGGAGAGCCCGGTCAAGGGCGACTTCCGGCTGGCGAAGGTGGATACCGAGGTCGGCGGGGCCGAGGTGGCCCAGGGCAGTGTCGTGATGGTCATCAACGCCGCCGCCAACCGCGATCCGCGCCGCTTCGACGACCCGACGACCTTCGACGCGGCCCGCTCCAACGCCCGCGCCCACGTCGCCTTCGGTCGCGGTGTGCACAGCTGCCCCGGCGCTCCGCTGGCCCGCGCCGAGGCGCGCGTCGCCATCGAGCGTCTGCTCCAGCGCACCGCCGAGTTGCGGATCAACGAGAACAGGCACGGTCCGGCCGACGCCCGCACCTTCTCCTACCTGCCCACGTTCATCCTGCGTGGACTCAACGAGCTGTACCTCGACATCGACGTCGCCGAGGCCGAAGCACGATGAAGGTTTCCATCGACGACGAACGCTGTCGCGGACACGGCATCTGCATGGTGCTGTGCGACGAGGTGTTCGCCATCAACGACGACGGCTACGCCGAGGTGCTCGTCGACGAGATCCCCGCCGAACACGAGGACAAGGTCCGCGAGGCCGTGCAGAACTGTCCCGAACGGGCGATCGTCGAAGAATGAGCACGGAATGAGCGGCCGGGCATGAGTGATGCCGAAGCGACGCTCGGGTGGCACGCGACCCGATCCCCGGATCGGGTCGCGCTCGTCATGGCGAGCAGCGGCGAGACGGTCACCTACGCGCAACTCGAGGACCGTTCACTGCGGTTCGCCACGGCACTGCGCGAACGTGGCCTCGGCGTCGGCGGCCATATCGCCATCCTGCTGGAGAACACCCGCGCCTATCTCGAAGTAGCCTGGGCCGCACAGCGTTCCGGGCTCTACTACACCGCGGTCAACCGGCATCTGCGCCCGGCCGAGGTCCAATACATCCTGGCCGACAGCGGCGCGACCGCGTTGGTGACCAGCGCCGCCATGGCCGATGTGGTGGCCGGGCTGGATCTGTCCGATATCCCGGTACGCGTCACCGTCGACGGTGACCTGCCGGGTTTCGAGCGTTACGACGACATCCTCGCCGCCACCGCCGCCGGTCCGCTCGCGGACGAGTGCGAGGGCCGCGAGATGCTCTACTCCTCGGGCACCACCGGCCGTCCCAAGGGCGTGCGCAAACAACTGCCCGCCACCCCGCTGGGCGATCCCACCGCCGCGCCCGTGCAGATCGCGCGCGGCCTGTTGATCTCCGGCGCCACCGGCGACGGCGTGTACCTCTCGCCCGCGCCGCTGTATCACGGCGCGCCACTGGTGTTCTCGATGTCGTGGCAACGGCTCGGCGCGACCGTCGTGGTGATGGAGCGTTTCGATCCGGCGCAATGCCTGGATCTGATCGAGAACTACCGAGTCACCCACACCCAGATGGTGCCGACGATGTTCGTGCGGATGCTGCGGCTGCCCGCCGAGCGCCGCGCCCGCTTCGACCGCTCGAGTCTGGTGGATGTCGTGCACTCGGCCGCGCCGTGCCCGGTCGCGGTCAAGCATCGGATGATCGAATGGTGGGGACCGATCATCAGCGAGTACTACTCGGGCACAGAGGATATCGGCACCACCTACATCGGCGCGCGGGACTGGCTGAGTCATCCCGGTTCGGTGGGCAAGCCCATGCAGGAATGCCATATCGTCGACGCCGAAGGCAATGAGGTGGGCCCGCGCGTGGTCGGCGTCGTCCATTTCGGCGGCGGCAGACCCTTCGAGTACCACAACAATCCGGACGCGACCGCGGCCGCCGCCCATCCGAAGGGCTGGCGCACCATCGGCGATATGGGCTACCTCGACGAGGACGGCTACCTGTATCTGACCGACCGCAAGGCGCACATGATCATCTCCGGCGGAGTGAACATCTACCCGCAGGAAGCGGAGAACGTGCTGGCGGGCCATCGGGCCGTCGCCGACGTCGCGGTGATCGGCGTACCGGACGAGGAGATGGGCGAGGCGGTGAAAGCGGTTGTCCAGGCGGTGGATCCGGCGCTGGCCGACGACGCGCTGGCCGCGGAACTGATCGAGTTCTGCCGTGCGGAACTGGCCTCGTACAAATGCCCGCGCACGGTCGATTTCGTCACCGAGCTGCCGCGCGATCCCAATGGGAAGTTGTACAAGCGACTGCTGCGCGAACGCTACTGGGAAGGGCGCGAATCCCGCGTCATCTGAAGCGGAACCCGCGCCCCGAGAAGGCTTTCCGAGCGGTCAGGCCGGATCGTGCGCGGGGACTCCCGCGTCGATGGCCGCCTCCAGAATTCCCAGGTCTCCGCCGAGTTCGGCGACGAGCGCCCTGGCGACGGCGACATCCTTGCCGAGGAATTCACCGACCGAGGCCATGAACTGCGCCACCGCGCCCTTGCTCGCCACGCTGAGCAGCGCGCGACCGCTACTGCTGGCGTGCGGCAGTGCCGAGAGCAGCGTCGCCTCGTCGAGCCCGAGCTGTTCGCCGAGGCGGACGGCGTCGGCCACGAGGCCGATCTGCGCCGCGAACAACGCGTTGTTGACGAGTTTGACCCGCTGTCCCGACCCGAGCGGGCCGACGTGCACCGCCGGATCGGCGTAGGCGCACACCACCTCTCGCGCGCGGGCGACCGCTTCCTCGGATCCGCCGAGGAAAACCGTCAACTTGCCCGCGGCGATATTGTGCGGCCCGCCGCTGACCGGTGCGTCCACCACCTCGACCCCGTATTGCTCGGCGGCCTCGGCGACAGCGGCCACGGTCGCCGGACTACCCGTGGTGTGCACGATGAGCACCGCACCGCGCGGCAGATCACTGAGCAGCGAACCGTCGAGGCAGACCTCGCGGACCTGCTCGTCGGTGAAGACACACACCACGAGAGCCTCCGCTCCCGCGGCCGCGGCGCTGACCGACGCCACCGGTTCGGCGCCGGTTTCGGCCAGCGCGGCCCTGGTCTCGGCGGAGCGGCCGACGGCGCGCACGGTATGCCCGGCCTTGGCCAGGCGTTCGATCATCGGGCGGCCCATCCGCCCGGCGCCAACGAATCCGATACGCATGCCGACTGTCTCCCTCAACGTGAACGATCCATGAAGCCCAGAGTCGCGTCGGCGGCGTCGAGCACGATTCCCGGGGTGACATCCGCCGCGGCGGCCAGGGCCGCGACCAGACCGACATCCTTGAGCAGCAGATCGCCCGCGTGCGCCGCGAGCCGGTCCAGCGTGCCGCCCGCGTCGACGATGCGTCCGAGCGCGAAGCTGTTCGCGGTGCCGTTGGAGATGACCTGACCGAGGCGTTCCTGGCTCAGGCCGAGCGAGGTGCCCAGATCCAGTGCGCTCTTGGCCGTCGCCAGATTGGCGGTGAACAGCAGGTTGTTGAGCAGTTTGGTGACCTGCCCGGCGCCGACGTCACCGAGGTGCACGATCGGATTCGCATACGATTCGAAGATCGGTCGGCTGCGCTCGACGGCTTCGGTCGACCCGCCGACCATCACGAGCAGGGTGCCCGCCGCGGCGCCGGGGCCGCCACCGCTGACCGGGGCGTCGATCAGCTCGACACCCTGTGCCGCGGCTGTTTTCGCGAGATCACGGCAGGTGTCCGGGTGCACCGTGGAGTGCACGGCGATGATCGATCCCGGCGCGATTCCGGCCAGGATGCCGTTCTCGCCGGTGATCACCTCGCGCACGTCGGCATCGCCGACCACGCACAGGCAGACCAGATCGCTCTTCTCCGCCAGGGCGGCGGGGGATTCGGCAGTGTCGGCCGCCGTGTCGGCGTAGGGCTCCAGCGACGCGGGCCTGCGTGCCCACAGCGTGGTCGGGTGGCCCGCCTCGATGATCCGGCGGGCCATCGGGCCGCCCTGGCTGCCCAATCCGATGAATCCGACGCGCATCAGTGCGCCTCCTCGCTGACGGTGGTTTCCGGTGCGGCACTCGCGGGTTCGGGCGCCGGGCTCGCGGGAGCGGGGCGGTAGAACACGGCGAGCAGGCCCGCGGTGCCGAGTACGCCGACGCCGAGTGCGACCGCGCCACCGGCCCAGCCGGTGATCTCGATGCCCGCGGCATGATCCAGCGACAGCCATCCCGGTCCGGAGAAGCCGAGCGCGAGCGAGGCCACGGCCAGCACGAGGACGTACTCGTAGCCCTCCTTGAAGACGAAGAAGCCGTTCTTGCGGTGCGCGAGCAGTCCGGCGACCAGCATCACCGAGATGACGGCGGCGGCCGCGAACGGCGTCAACAGTCCCACGATCAGCAGCACGCCCGCGCCGATCTCGGTGATGACGCTCAGCCATGCCTGTAGCACGCCGTTGCGCAGCCCGAGTCCGCTGAACCACCGGGCCGTTCCGGCGATCTTGCCGCCGCCGATCCAGTGATTCGCGCCGTGCGCGATCATCGTGACACCCACGACCAGCCGCAGCAGCAGCGGCGCGATATCGGTGACCTCCATTACCTGACCTCCCTGGCCGCGCTGTCGCCGCCGTCGAATTGTGTTGTCGGTCCGGTGAATTCTCCGGTAGTCGCGGCGACAACGCATTCCTCCACGAAGGAAAGCACCTTCAGGTGGTATGCCGCCGCCGTATAGCCCAGGCTCGCGTTGTGCCCGGTATTGGGTTGCAGGTTGAGCACGACGCGCGGCGCCGCCTCGAACAGCGCGCCGATACGCGCCACTTCCTCCGGGTCGTTGCGCCAGATGGCCTCGTACTCACCGGCGGTGTAGCGCACCGGGATCCGCACACGCGCGGCCAGGGTGGGGAAGTGGTGTTCGGCCCAATCGGCGATGGTCTGCGCCTCCAGCTTGGGGCCGGGCACGTAGATCGCCCCGCCGCCGAGCGAGGGCGGGTACAGCCGACGCGGCTTCCACAGCAGTCCGCCGAGCCCGATCGGCCTGCGACCGCCCTCGGATCGAGGCCCCCACAGCACTTCCTGGGCCTTCGGGTGATGGTTGCGTCCGGTCCCGGCCAGCTCGAGGCCGAGCAGATCCGCGCCGCGATCCGCGCTCGCCATCCGCAGCGCGAGTTCGCAACCGGCCGAATGGGCCATCAGGAATACGCCCGCGCCGCGTTCGCGATTCGCCAGCAGCGAGTCGACGACGCCGTACATGAGATCGACGCGCCGCTGCGCGGGGGTGAGTTCCTCGGTGAACGGCGCGGAACTGCCGTAGCCGGGTCGGTCGAGCGCGAGCACGGTGTAGCCGAGGCGTTGCCCGAGGCGCAGCAGCGAGAGTTCCGGGTGCCCGGGGCAGTCGAAATACGTCGAATCGGTCGCGCCGCCGTGCAGGGCGATCAGCACCGCGCGTGGCGCGGGCGCCTCGGCCAGCAGACCCGAGACCGGGATGCCGTCGAATTCGCCGACGACCGGCAGCGGGGCCGGACCGTCGAGCGAGCGTAGGTCGGACTCGATGAGTGTCATAGGGAGACCGACATTCTCGCGCTCACGAGTCGGTGCGGAGCAGCATCGCGCCGCCCGGGGTCAGTCCGCCGCTGGAGACCACGGCGACCCTGGCCCCGCCGACCTGGCGTGCCCCGGCCTCGCCGCGCAACTGCACAACCGCCTCGTGCAGCAATCCCATGCCGTGGGTGCGCCCGTGTGACAGCTGGCCGCCGTGGGTGTTGACCGGAATCGTGCCGTCGCGGGCGATGTTCTTGCCGCCCTCCAGGAAATCCTTCGCCTCGCCGATCCCGCAGAAGCCGAGCGCCTCGATCCAGGACAGACAGTTGAAGGTGAACCCGTCGTAGAGTTCGGCGACGTCCACATCGGCCGGACGCAGGGTGGTACGGGTCCACAGATGCGCGGCGGGGCCGAGTACCTGCGGTTCGTGGGTCAGGGTGCTCTGATCCCATTCGATGCGCTCGACGATCTGGGTGCCGACGGCCTCGACCAGCACCGGCGGTTTCGCGAGATCGCGTGCCACGTCGACCGCCGACACGATGACCGCGACCGCGCCGTCGCACGGGACGTCGCAGTCGTAGAGCCCGAACGGGGTGGTGATGGAGCGGGCGCCGAGGTAGTCGTCCATCGTCATCGGGTCGCGATAGACCGCGGTCGGTTCGAGTTCGGCGTTGGCGCGCTGATTGAGCGCGATCCAGCCGAGTGTCTCGCGGGTGGTGCCGTAGCGCTGGAAATGGCGCTGGGCGTTCTGGGCGAGCGTGTGCGCGGCGGAGGTCGCCCCGAAGGGCATCATCCAGCTGGTGGTGCGTCCGCCCGAGGACGGGATGCGACCCGCCTTCATCAGTTCGTTGAACGTCGATTCCCATACGGTGCGGAAACAGAGCACATGGTTGGCCAGTCCGGCCGCGACCGCGGTCATCGCCGCGATCACCGAACCGCCGGGGCCGAAGGTCTCGATACCGCCGTTGTGCCAGGTCGGGCGCAAGCCGAGCGCGGCCTCGACCGCGGTGACGCCGCCTTCACCGAATCCGCCGACGTTTCCACCGCCGGGGTAGGAGGCGATGCCGTCGATATCGTTCATGGTCAGCCCCGCGTCGGCGACGGCCCGTTCGCACGCCTCGACCGTCAGCGCCAGCGGCGGGACCATCAGCCTGCGTCCGAGCCGCGACATGCCGATACCGGTCAGCGCGACCTTGTCCTCGAACTTCTCCTGGCGCACCATCGGGCGCACGTATTCGCCGAAACGCTCGGGGGCGATCTCGTCCACCGGCAGCGGCGCGAGTTCGGGCTGATCGGCCACCGGCCGGAACAGCGGCAGCCACACGTCGGCGTCCTGCTGGAAGACGACCTCGACGCGCATCCCCAGCTCCAGGCTGTCGGGATCGGCGTCGATGATGTTGGTGGTCAACCGGACTCGCGGATCTTCGACCAGCGCGACCTGGGCGACCACGTAGGGCGGCGGCAGGCCGGGCAGGGCGAAGCGGTGGTTGACGGTGAAACCGGCGAGCACGGCCTGACCGGAGACCTCGCGGATTCCGAGGTCGTGGCCGCGGCAGTAGCGGCAGATCGGCTGCGGCGGGTGGATGAGCGCCGCGCAGGAACGGCATTCGGTGATGCGCAGGATGCCGTCGGCCCCCGAGGTCCAGAAGAACTCGGTGTCCAGACTCAGCAGCGGCAGTGGCCGCCCCGACGGTTCGGCCTTCGCCGCGGGTGAACTCTCCGCTTCTGTCACAGTGCCTCCTCGTATCGTCGCAGCCGGTAGCCGCGCGTGGCCGGATCGGCCACGCGCGGCGCGTGTTTCAGTTGTCGTCCGGTCAGATTTCCGCGGTGTGCTTGTTCGCGGTCACCGGCTCGGCCAGCCGCTGCTCGTCACAGACGACCTGCAACTTCTCCAAGGTCTCCTCGATTCCCGGGCCGAGGCGCGGGCCGGGGGTGAACTCGGCGGGCAGATGCCGCATCCCCTGGATGATCGCGATGGTGTCGTAGTGCACCGTCTCCTCGGGGATGCACCGGAAATCGGGCATCCGATCCAGCACGGCCACCAGCATCCGCTTGAAGACCATACGGGCCATGTTGGAGCCGATGCAGCGGTGGATACCGAGACCGAAGGAATAGTGCCGGTTGCCCTTGCGGTCCAGGATGACCTCTTCCGGATCCTGGAACACCGAGGGGTCACGGTTGGCCATCGCCCAGGACAACCACACCCGGTCGCCTTCCTTGAACGACGTACCCGCGACCTCGCAATCCTCGGCGATGGTGCGACCGTCACCGGGCGCGGGGCAGTAGTAGCGCAGGAATTCCTCGGTGGCCGAGTTGAGCAGCAGATCGCGGTCCCGGCTGAGGTTCTCGCGTTCGGCGGGGTTCTCCGACAGCCATTCCAGCGAATGCGCGGTGAGCGCGGTGGTGGTGTCGAAACCGCCGCCGATCAACAGGCTGAGCATCCCGAGGATTTCCATATCGGGCAGCGGCTCGCCGTTGACCCTTGCCGAGTTCACCGCGTCGATCATGCCGGGACGGGGGCTCTGCCTGATCTCGGCGAGGTTGGTCAGCAGATCGATGCCGAGCGCCCTGTGCATTTCGGCGATCCGGGGGTAGTCCGGATCTTCCGGGTGGGTGTACACCGCGGCGTGGATGGGCTCGTTGTAGATCTGCCACTTGTTCAGCGGGATACCGAGCATGCCGAGTGTCAGCACGGCCGGAGTGATATTGGCCAGCTCGTCGACGAAATCGATACGGCCGCTTTCGATCTTCTCGTCGATCGACGCCCGGACGATCTCGTCCACGAACGGAATCCAGCGATTCACGGCGGCGGGGGACAGGTACGGGTTGAGCACCGCACGCAGTTCCCTGTGCTCGGGCTCGTCCATCTCCAGAATGCCCGCGCGGATGCCCTTGGCGCGGGGCGGCGGCGGAATGGAGATGCCCTTGTAGCCCGACCCCGTGCCGTTCGGGTCGTGATCGTTGGACATGTGCGGGCAGCGGGCGAGTTCGAAGACCTCTTTGTTACCCGCGGCGACCCAGTGGCCGTCGTAGGTCTCGGTCCACGCGACCGGGCATTCGCCCTGCATCTCGTCGGTGATCGCCTGGAAGTTCTCCCGATATTCGGGCGCGAAACGATCGAAGTGGAATTGCGGCTGCTTGCGATCGGTATCGGCGATGTTCTCCACGGTCATAGCGGTTCCGATCTACTCGTCGATCGAGATCGCGCGCTCGGGGCAGGAATGGACGGCCTCGCGGACCTGCTCCTCCTGGCCGTCGGCGACGGATTCGTCGACCGGGGACGAGTGTCCATCGATATCGCTGAGTTCGAACGATTGCGGGGCGATCATCGCGCACAGCGTGTGCCCCTGGCAGCGGTCTTGATCGACGTGGACCTTCACGGTGTTCTTCCTTTTCCGTCTTGCTGTTTCGGGCTGCACCGTCCGCGCCCGGTAGGGCGGGCCGGGGTCTTACGTGTTGCGTCCGCCGTTGACACCGAGGATCTGACCGGTGATGTAACCGGCTTCCTCGGAGATCAGGAACGCGCATGCCGCGGCGATGTCGGCGGGGGTGCCGACCCTGCGCACCGGGGTGCGCTGGATGTGGTCCTCGACGGTTCCGCCGAGTCGTCGCGCTTCCTCGTTCTTGCGCAGCATCGGGGTGTCGATGAAGCCCGGCGGCACCGCGTTGACGGTGATGCCCGACGGTCCCAGTTCCAGCGCCAGGGACTTGGTCAGTCCGTTGACGGCGGATTTGGCGGAAACGTAGTGCGACATGAACGGCTGACCCGAATGTGTGCTCGACGAGGAGATGTTGACGATACGACCCCATCCCGCTTCCAGCATGTCGGGCAGAACCGCTTGGACGCAGTGGAAGACCCCGTGCAGGTTGACGTCGACGACGCGCTTCCATTCCTCGAACGAGATGTTCTGGAATCGCTTGAAGCCGTCGAGACCCGCGGAATTCACGAGGACGGTGACCGGCCCCAGCTTGGCCCGGATGGCGTCGAGTGCCTGACCGATCTGCTCGGGATCGGTGACGTCGGCCCGATAGGCGAAGTCGTCCTCGGCGGGCGGATTCAGATCCAGCGTGGCGACGTGGAATCCGTCGCTGCGCAAACGCTCCGCGATACCCAAACCGATTCCGGACGCGCCTCCGGTGACCACTGCCGTCTTCACGCCTGGAACCTCTCTCCGTTGACCATGTTGCCGGACGAAATCGCGCGGGTGTCGCGCGCCGCCCCTTCGGGGACCGGGGCGAGTGTAGTGTCGAACACAAGAATCTCCCTTCCGGTTGTGAGAACCGTACTCTCGCACGGAACACCTTCGCAAGAGTCGCCTGCTTGCTGAACGGTCGCCAAGCGGAATGGAGAGCGTGGCGGGCTGTCGCGTGATGTCGATTATTGCTACAGTTCCGCATTGTGAATGTTACATTCTCCGGAAGCGAGAATGTAATTTCCATTGTTAGCGAGGAGACGGGATGTCAACGCAGGAACAGGCAGTAGCGGTGACGCGGCGGCTACTGATCGACGGGCAGTTGGTCGAGACCGAGCAGACGCTCGCCTCGCTCGATCCCGCCACGGGCGAGGTGTACGGCTACGCGCCGGAGGCCACCGTGGCCGAGGTCGACGCGGCGGTCGCGGCGGCGCGACGCGCCTTCGACACCACCGACTGGTCGACGAATCACGAGCTGCGGGCACGCTGCTTGAACCAGCTGTACCAAGCGCTGCGCGACAACGTCGAGGAATTGCGCGAGCTGACCATCTCCGAGGTCGGCGCCACGCGCGCGCTGACCCACGGCAATCAGCTCGAGGTCCCCTTCGAGATCGTGCGCTACTACGCGGGGCTGCTCGAGGGCTTCGAGTGGAGCGAGGACCTCGGCAATATCGAGATCCGCGGTCAGCAGCATCACCGCTGGGTCGAGAAGGAGGCCGCGGGCGTCGTCGCCGCGATCGCCGCCTACAACTACCCGCACCAGCTCGCGCTGGCCAAGCTGGCGCCCTCGCTGGCCGCCGGTTGCACCGTGGTGCTCAAGGGCGCGCCCGACACCCCGCTGTCGACCCTGGCACTCGGTGAGATCATCGCGCAGACCGATATCCCGGCGGGCGTGGTCAATGTGCTGACCTCCTCCGATATCGAGGTCGGCAAGCGCATGACCACCCATCCCGACGTCGACGTGGTCACCTTCACCGGATCCACCCCGGTCGGCCGCGAGATCATGGCGGCGGCCAGCGCGACCCTGAAGAAGGTCTTCCTCGAGCTCGGCGGCAAGTCCGCGATGATCCTGCTCGACGACGCCGATTACGTGAAGTCGGCCCAGTTCGCGGCGTTCAGCGTGGCGACCCACGCCGGACAGGGTTGCGCGCTGACCACCCGCGTCCTCGTGCCCGCCGCCGATCACGACAAGGTGGCGCAGATGATCGCGGGCGTGTTCGCCCACGTCAGCTACGGCGATCCGCGCGATCCCAAGACCTACATGGGACCGCTGATCAGCGAGCGTCAGCGGGAGAAGGTCGACGGCATCGTCCAGCGCGCCGTCGCCGCGGGCGCCACCCTCGTCGCCGGTGGCGAGAAGGTCGATCCCGGCTTCTTCTACAAGCCGACGCTGCTCGCGAATGTCGATCCCGACAGCGAGATCGCCCAGGAAGAGGTGTTCGGGCCGGTCATCGCGCTGATCCCCTACACCGACGAGGACGACGCGGTCCGCATCGCGAACAACTCCATCTACGGTCTGTCCGGCGGCATCATGAGTGCCGACGCCGAGCGGGCGAAGGCGGTGGCGCGCCGCGTGCGCACCGGCACCTTCAGCATCAACGGCGGCAACTACTTCTCCGCCGACGCTCCCTTCGGCGGTTACAAGCAGTCGGGCATCGGACGGGAGATGGGCCGTCAAGGTCTCGAGGAATTCCTCGAGCTGAAGACCTTTGCCGAGGTTCTGGGATGAGCAAGCCGCTGGAAGGCATCAAGGTCCTCGAAGTCGCGATGTACGGGTTCGTCCCGTCGGCGGGCGCTGTCCTGTCCGACTGGGGCGCCGAGGTCATCAAGGTCGAACACGCGGTCAATGGCGATCCGCAACGCGGCCTGCGACGCATCGGAGCCTTCACCGTCGAGGGCGACCCGAATCCCAACGTGGAGCACGCCAATCGCGGCAAGCGCAGTATCGGCATCGATATGACGGTGGCCGAAGGCCGCGAGGTCATCCTCGAGCTGGCGAAGAAGGCCGATGTCTTCCTGACCAGTTTCCTGCCGCAGGCGCGCGCCAAATTCGGCATCGACGTGGAGCACATCCGCGCGGTGAACCCGAATATCGTGTACGCCCGTGGCAGTGCGCTCGGTCCGCGCGGTGTCGAGTCCACGCGCGGTGGCTACGACATGACCGCGTTCTGGTGCCGTGGCGGCGTCGCCGCCACGATCACCCCGCCCGGAACCGACGGCATGATCCAGCCGCCGGGACCCGCGTTCGGTGACACCATCTCCGGCACCAACCTGGCGGGCGGCATCGCCGCCGCGCTGTTGAAGCGGGAGCGCACGGGGGAGACCTCGGTCGTGGACGTGTCGCTGCTCGGTAGCGGACTGTGGGCCCTCGGCCACACCATCGCGCTGTCGGCACAGCAGAAACAGCCGATGATCGCGCCGGTTCCCGGCGCCCACGGTGCGCCGACCAACCCGCTGTCGGGGCTCTATGCCACTTCCGACGACCGGTACCTGTCGTTCGTGATGCTCCAGCCGGGCAAGTTCTGGGCCGACGTGTGCCGTCACATCGATCGGCCGGAACTGATCGACGATCCGCGTTTCGCCGATTCCGCCGCCATCTCGGCGAATACCGCCGAAGCGGTGGCGATCCTGCGCGAGGTGATCAAGGGACGCACTCTGGCAGAATGGACCGAGCGGTTCGCGACCCTCGCGGGGCCGTGGGCGCCCGTTCAGGACTCGTTGCAGGTCGGATCGGACGCCCAGATCAGGGCGAACGAGTACCTGTTGCAGGCCGGTGAACTGGAATTGGTCTCCAGCCCTGTGCAATTCGATGTCGGTGCGCCCGAGCTGCGGCCCGGCCCCGAATTCGCGGCGCACACAGAAGAAGTTCTGCTCGAACTGGGTATGGACTGGGATCGCATTATCGAGCTGAAGACCGCGGGCGCGGTGTCTTAGCTCGGGAAAGGGGTGACCGATGCCTTTTGTCACGTCTATCGGGACCTATCTGCCCTGTTGGGGCAGTAGACGCAGCAGGGTGCCCGGTGAGGACGAAGACGCGGTCACCCTGGCGGTCGAGGCGGGCCGTGCGGCGGCAGCGCACGGCGAGCCGGTGGAGCGGGTGGTCCTGGTCAGCCGGGACCTGCCGCTCATGGACAGCAGTAATGCCGCGGTGTTGCTGGCCGGGCTCGGGCTCGATCCCGAGCTCGAGGTGATCGAACGCCTCGGCGGCGCTCCCGCGACCTTGGACGCGTTGAGTTCGGCGCGGCCGCGCACCATCGTGATCGGCGTCGATCTGGAACCCGCGGGCGCGGTGGCGGCCTACGTCTCCGACCGCGGCGGCATCCAGGTCCGCACCGCGGCCAGGGTGACGCGCAGTCTTCCCGTGCGCACCCGCAACGCGGTCGGGGCCGTGCACGACTACGGCGACCCGCGGCTGCTGCACGAGCGTGGACTCATGGCCTCGCTCTCGGCGGCCTGGCTCGACACCCCGGTGGCGGTGGCGGGCGTCGACCACAAACAGGCGTCGGCGCTGTGCCTGAGTCCGCCGCCGCAACTGCCGACGCTCGGCGCGAGTTCGAGCCTGTTCGCCCTGGCCACGATGGCCGAATGGGAAACGGGAGGACTGCTCGTCGGAGTGGAGCAGGCGAATCTTTCCGGCGTCACCGTCGTCGCGGGCGCGGCCGACGTCCGGCGCAACGAACAGCCCGCGCGGGCGCTGCCCGAAGGCGTCACCGTGCCCGGCGCCGATCTTCCGCTGTCGCTGGCCGCCTACGAGCGCGCCTTCGAGGCCAAGGTCCGGTGGGAAGCCGGTAGGCATCCCGGTAGCGACGAACTGGATTTCCCGCCGCGCTACCGGATCGGGCCCGACGGGCTGTTGAGCACCGACTACACCCTGGTGCCGCTCCCGCGTACCGGCGTCGTGTACTCCGAGACGACGGTGCGGATTCCGGTACCCGGCGTGAAGAGTCCGTATTCGCTGGTGATCGTGGAACTCGACGAAGTCGGCGTGCGTGCCGTCGCCAAGGTGACCGGTGCCGATCCCGGCACCGTCGGCATCGGCGACCGCGGTCGGATGGTGCTGCGCCGCGTCGCCGTGCGCGCCGGGGTCCCCGATTACGGATACGCGTTCGAACCGGAACCGGAGGCGGTATGAGGAAAGTGGCCATCGTCGGCGCGGGGATGACGCCCTTCGCCGAACATTTCGCACTCGGCATCAAGGATCTGTTGCCGATGGCCTTCGCCGAATGCGCGGCCTCGGTCGACAAGGGGTTCCACACCGCCGATCTGAAAGCCGCCTGGTTCGGCGCGCTCGGATCGACCGACGGTTTCCCGTCCGGGGTGCTCGCCGACGCGCTCGGCCTGCCCGGCCTGCCCGTCACCCATATCCAGAACTCCTGCGCGACCGGTAACGACGCGGTGCGCAACGCGCTGTACGCGCTGGCATCGGGTGCGGTCGACGTCGCCCTGGTGATCGGGGCCGACAAATTGCGCGAGACGGCGCAGAAGGATCTGCTCGGCGAGTGGCAGCCCATGACCTGGGACCGCGCCTGGGATTCCCAGCTGGGCCTGTTCCCGCACGCGGGGTACGCCCTGCACGTCAATCGCTACCTGTACGAATCCCCGGCGACGCATGAGCACATGGCCATGGTCGCGGTGAAGAACCACTACAACGGCGCGCGGAATCCCAAGGCGCGACTACGTTTCGAGATCACCATGGAACAGGCGCGCGACGCCCCCGTGGTGGCCGATCCGTTCCGCGTCTACGACTGTGTGCCGCAGAGCGACGGCGCCGCCGCGCTCATCCTCGCCGCCGAGGACGTGGTCGACCGCTACACCGACAGGCCGGTATGGGTCCGCGGTGTCGGCCTCGGCCTGGATTCGGTGATGCACCAGCACAAGCGGGATATGACGACCTTCCCCGCGACCGTCCGCGCCGCGCGCGAGGCGTTCCGGATGGCGGGCCTCGGACCGTCCGACATCGATGTCGCCGAAGTGCACGATTTCTTCACCGGCATCGAGTTGATGAGTTACGAGGACCTCGGCTTCGCCGAACGGTTCGAGGGGTACAAACTCATCGAATCCGGCGTCACCGCGCTCGGTGGCGCGCTGCCGGTCAACCCGAGCGGCGGCCTCAAGGCCAAGGGGCATCCGCCGGGCGCAACCGGTGTCGCGCAATGCGTGGAACTGTTCGAGCAGTTGCGCGGCAGCGCGGCCAACCAGGTCGACGGCGCGCGTATCGGCTTGGCGCACAACGTCGGTGGGCCCACCGCGGTGGCCGCCGTGACGATCCTGGAAGGTCCGAGCGGAGATACCTCGCGCTGAGACCGCTCGCCCGCCTCGGGCGATGCCGTGACAGAACCCGGCCGGAATACTCCGGCCGGGTTTTCGCTGTCCCGATCGGGGTAACCGGGCGACGGCGAACAGCGAAATGCCCCGGTCGGAGAAGCTCCGACCGGGGCATTCGTCGTACGACTCAGCTCGCGCTGGGCGTGTACTCCAGTGCGTACTGCGCGCGCGACTTGGTCGAGATGTCGACGTCGGTCGCCTTGGCACGCAGCGCGCCCACCGTGGCCTGCTCACGCGGGACGGTCGCGAACGGGTCCCAGTTGAAGTGACGGCAGGCGTTCTGCCAGGTGATCTTGTTGATGTCGCTGTCGTCGGCGCCCGCGTGCTCGAGTTCCTCGAGCACGAATTCCGGGGCGCCGGGCCACAGGGAGTCCGAATGCGGGTAGTCGCATTCCCACGCGATGTTGTCGATCCCGATGTCGTGGCGGTACTTCAGCGACGTCCGGTCGGTCACGTAGCAGGCGAGCACGTGCTCGCGGAAGACCTCGCTGGGCATCTTGCCACCGAAGTCGCGGCGCAGCCAGCGCTGGTTGGTGTAGTGCCGGTCGGAGCGATCGAGGAAGAACGGGATCCAGCCGACGCCGCCCTCGGACAGCGCGATCTTCAGCTTCGGGTAGGTGCGGAACGCGGGGCCCCACAGCAGATCCTGCGCGGCGATGAGCGAGATGCTCGGCGCGAGCACCATCAGGTTGTCGATCGGGGCGTCCGGCGCCAGCTTCAGCACGCCGAAGCCCTGGCCGATGTGCAGGTTCATCACCGTGTCGTTGTCACACAGCGCCTGGAACACCGGAGCCCAGTACTCGAGGTCGTGGTAACTGGGCAGGCCGTCGATATGCGGCAGCTCCGGCATCGTCACCGAATGACAGCCGCGCTTGGCCAGCCGCTCGATCTCGGCGACCGCGAGTTTGGGGTCCCACATGGGCAGGATGCCGATCGGGATGAAACGGCCCGGGTACGCGCCGGCCCAGTCGTCGATATGCCAGTTGTTGTAGGCCTCGATCATCGCGACGGTGATCTCGTCCTGGCCGCCACGGCTCAGGTGCCCGGCGCTGAAGCCGGTGAAGGTGGGGAAGCACATCGAGGTCAGCACGCCGTTGACGTCCATGTCGCGAATCCGCGCGTGCACGTCGTAGACCGCGGGTCGCATCTCGGCGTAACCCGCGGGATCTCGGCCCCATTCCTCGGCGGGCCAGGTGACGACGGCGTTGAGCCCGGCGACACCGGTCGGCCGGTCCCGGTAGATCCAACGATCGATGCCCTTGTCGTCGACGACGACCTTCGGTGCGTAGTCAGCGTACTTCTTCGGAACATGGCCGTCGAACATGTCGAGCGGCTCGACGACATGGTCGTCGATGCTCACCAGGATCAGGTCGTCGATGTTCACGTGACTCCTCGGTGTTCATGGGGCTGCGTGGGGGCTGCGCTCCACCGGTTCGAGATTGGAAAAGTTTCGAGATGATAAGTCTTCATTGAAGAGAATGTCACTCTCATACGTGTCCTCGACCATACACCCCAGGTGCCCGGCTGGTCGACATATATGCGAGCAATGGTCGCAAATCCCGTTGGGGCATGGGCCTTGTCCCTTGATTGAAATAGGATTACCGTTATTGGAGAATGACATTTCCGCTCGCGCCGCCCGGCGACGCGGCGGCCCAACCACGACGGAGGCCGGTATGAGCGCACCACCACCCGTGGTCGGACAACTCGGACACCGGCCCGAGGCGCCGCACCGCGTCAGCTGGGAATTGACCCACGACCACGAAGCGTCGGAGGCGGTGTTCCCGTCCACGGCGGTACGGGAACTCGGCACCGCGGAATGCCTGGGGCTCGTCGAGGAGTTCGACGCCATGGGCGTTCCGTACCTCGACATCGTCGGCGGCGAGCCGATGGTCCGCACCGACTTCTGGCGCATCGTCGACGCCGCGAGCGCGCGGCGCATCGGTGTCGGCTTCCGTACCGACGGCCGCCGCCTCACCCCCGAGGCCGCGCGACGCATCGCGGGTAACGGCTACGTCGACGTGCGCATCCGCCTCGACGGCGCGACCGAGGCCACCAACGATCCGGTCGGCGGCGCGGGGGCCTATCGCGCGGCCGTGCGCGCCATGGAATTGCTCTACTCCTCCGGTGTCTACGATTTCGCGGTCGACGTGGTTCTCACCGAGCGGAATATGGGACAACTCGACGCGATGGCCGCCGTCGCAGACCTGTTCGGCGCGCGCCTGCGCACCTCGAGCCCCCGCCCGTCCCGCCGGACCGGACGGCCGTGGTACGAACCCCGCCAGAGCGTCGGTCGGGAACTGGATGTGCGGCGCAGGCAGCGCGAGATCGGCGACGTGGCCGCCGACGATCACGGACCGACGGCGGTCGGATGCGGCGCGGGCCGGATCGCGTGCCTGATCGACGCGACCGGTGACGTGTACGCCTGCCCGTTCGCCTCGCACGAGGCCCTGCTGGCCGGAAATATCGGCACCGCGAACGGTTTCGCCGCGCTCTGGCGATACTCGCCGCTGTTCGAACACCTGCGCGGTGCGGAGAACGACGCGCTGTGCGTATCCTGCGGCGGACACCACCGCCACGAGGACATCCTCGCGAGTGTCGGTCGGTCGGCATAGCGGCGCTCGGGTCACGGACCGGAAAGAAGGATCGGATGGTGGGGGCCGAATCCCGTACGGCGGAGCGCGACGAGCCGGACCGCGAGCCGATCGGACCCGGAGGGCATCCGGTGGTCGGAACCTTCGGCGAACAACGCAATCTCACCGCCGATCAGGTGGCCGCCGCCGTCGGCGTGCCCGTGGAGCGCGGCAGGCGCTACCTGCGCGCGCTCGGCTATCCGCGGGTCGATGACGCCAGCGTCGATTTCGCGGCCTCCGACGTCGATCTGGTTCGTCTGGTCACCGGATACGCCGACCGGGGGCTGGTCGACGAGACAGAGTCCTTGCACCTGGTCGGCGTACTCGCCAGATCCATCTCCCAGCTCGCTCGTCTCCAGGCCGAGATCGTCGCGGGCCAGATGCTGCGCGCCCCGGAATCCCTCGACACGACCGCGGCGCTGGCCGAGCGGATTCCCGAGGTGCAATGGATGCTCGGGCAACTGTGGCGGCGCAAGCTCGAGGACGCGATGGATATGCTCGATCCCGGCTCGGAAACCCCGCCGGGTCGCGACGCGGGCGTCGGCTTCGCCGATATCGTCGGATTCACCGAACTGAGTCGCGACCGCCGCGCCGCCGACCTGCTCAGGGTGGTGGCGCGATTCGAACACCGCAGCATCGACGTGGTGTCGGAATACGGCGGCAGCGTGGTGAAACTGCTCGGTGACGAAATCCTGTTCACCGCCGATTCCCCGGTGATAATCGCGGAGATCTGCACGCGCCTGACCAGGGCCTTCGCCGCCGATCCCGATATTCCGGGTCTGCGCGTCGGCGCGGCGTGGGGGCCGCTGCACCATCAACTCGGCGATATCTTCGGCAATACCGTCAATCTGGCCAGCAGGCTCACCGCGCTCGCCGCGCCGGGCGGCGTCGTGATCGCCCCGGCGCTGGCCGCCGAACTGCTTGGGCACCCGGATTTCCGGTTGACGGATATGGCGTGCGCGGAGATCCGGGGGATCGGCACGCTCACCCCGGTGCTGTTGCACCGAGCGGTCGAGAACCGCGCTCAGGACCGGTGATCCGGCGCCCGAGCGCGGCGTCGATCAGCTCAGGTACCGGACCAGATGCACCGCGACACAGGCGGGTTTCTCGGCGCCCTCCGCGGTGATGGTCACGGTGCGTTCGGCCTGCACGCCGCCCGGCACGTCGGTCACCGAGTTCAGCGTGACGGTGCCGCGCACCCGGCTGCCGACGAGCACCGGGCTGATGAAGCGGACCTTGTCGAGTCCGTAGTTGATCGCCATGCGCGCCGAACCCACCGACATCAGTTGCTGGGTGATCGGGGCGAGCAGTGCCAGGGTGAGGAAGCCGTGCGCGATGGTCGCGCCGTAGGGGCCCCGCGCCGCGCGTTCGGCGTCGACGTGGATCCACTGCCGGTCGTCGGTCGCCTCGGCGAATCCGTCGATGCGCGACTGGTCGATCTCGAACCAGTCGCCGGTGCCGATCTCGGTGCCGACGGCCGCTCGCAGCGCGTCGAAGTCGGAGAAGTCCGTCATGGGGAATCGCTTTCTGCGCGAGAAGAATTCGGGGTACTACGTTGGTCGGCGCACCACCGGCGGTCCGACCGGCGTCGCGAAAGCGGCGGCGCTGGAGCGTGCTCACCCGCTCCAGCGCCGCCGTCGGTTCGCGCTTATCGCAGCTGGTTTTTCATTACCTTGCCGGTGGCGTTCAACGGCAGGGTGTCGAGGAAACGTATCGAACGGGGGACCTTGAAGCCTGCCATGCGGTCGCGGCTCCATTCGATGAGTTCGTCCTCGGTGATCGGCTGCTCGGCGACGATGTAGGCGCGTCCGACCTGGCCCATCCGTTCGTCGGGCACGCCGATGACGG